>JBGSKB010000464.1:0-13044 GCA_041741395.1 Melioribacteraceae bacterium | reverse complement strand
CAAAAAATTCTAACGAAAATGAAAATTTCGATTCATAATTTTCGTTAATCTTAGTAAACAAAAGAATATTAAATGGAATTCTATAAGTCAAAAATTCTTTCTGTTCACCTTCCAAAAGAAGCGAATGATGTTCAAGAAATATTGGAATTGATTTTTCCTGAGCAATTAAAAGTGAAGTAAAAATTAGAATTATGCTAATAATTTTTATTTTCAAAATTTTCCCAATATTAATGAATATTTTGTTTTACAGAAACAAAAATAAAATGTTTCAGTAAAAATTAACTATTCATACTTTGTAAAAATTCCTTATTATTTTTTGTACCACGCATTTTATCAATTAAAAAGTCCATAGATTCAATTGTGTCATAATTACTTAAAAGTTTTCTTAAAATCCAAACTTTGTTTAATTCTTCTTCAGTCATTAACAGTTCTTCTTTTCTTGTACCGGATTTATTAACATCAAACGCGGGGAAAATTCTTCTATCAGAAAGAGCGCGATCTAAAACAATTTCTAAGTTTCCAGTTCCTTTAAATTCTTCAAAAATTACTTCGTCCATTCTGCTGCCAGTATCAATGAGCGCAGTTGCAAGAATTGTTAAACTTCCGCCATCTTCAATATTTCTAGCTGCCCCAAAAAATCTTTTTGGTTTATGCAATGCATTAGAGTCAACGCCTCCGGATAAAATTCTACCGCTGTGAGGCTGCGTTGTATTATGTGCTCTTGCTAAACGCGTGATACTATCTAACAAAATGACAACATCGTCACCTGCTTCTACCATTCTCTTGGCTTTTTCAATTACCATATTTGCAACTTGAACGTGTCTTTCCGGTGGTTCATCAAAAGTTGAACTTATTACTTCAGCTTGAACTGATCTTTGCATATCTGTAACTTCTTCTGGTCTTTCATCAATCAGCAGCATAATTAATTTTATTTCTGGGTGATTTCTTGTAATTGAATTTGCAATTTTCTGAAGTAGAACTGTTTTACCAGTTTTAGGTGGAGATACAATTAATCCTCTTTGACCTTTACCGGTAGGTGCCAACAAATCCATAATTCTCATAGAATATTCACCGGGAACAGATTCTAATTTTATTCTTTTAGTTGGATAAAGTGGTGTTAAGTTATCAAATAAAGTCCTTCCTCTAATTTCTTCCGGATCTTTTCCGTTTACGGCTTCTACTCTAAGCAAAGCAAAAAAACGTTCACCTTCTTTTGGCGGACGAACTTGCCCACTAACGTGATCTCCAGTACGAAGACTAAATCTTTTTATTTGAGACGGAGAAACATAAATATCATCCGGTGAAGGAAGATAATTATAATCTGAAGATCTTAAGAAACCATAGCCATCGGCTAAAACTTCTAAAACTCCTTGTGAAAAAGTTAAACCATCTTTCTTCGTCTGAGCTTCTAATATTTTAAAAATCAATTCTTGTTTTCTTAAATCATTTACGCCGGCAAGATTATATTCTTTGGCAATTTGAAGTAAGTCAACAATTTTCTTTGATTTCAGTGTGGAAATATCCATTGGCATAGGAACCTACTAATTTATTTTAACTTGATTTGAAATTTATTTGACAAGATTTTTTATTGGGGATTATTGTGAAATTTTATTTGATTTTATTAAATAATGAATTAACTGAATGGACCAAGAGGTACACTCAAAAACTAATTTTATTCGCTTAAAAAGTCAAGTTATTTTTTTACCATTTTGGTTTTGATTTCTCCCAACAAATAAATACTGCCAAGAACAACTAAACAACTTTTCGAATTTTTTACTTTCCTAAATTTTGAAATTACATCTTCCGGTTTTTGCGTTATATTAACATTAAAATTTAAATCTTTGGAAATAGAATACAATTTTTTTGCTGATTCACTTCTTTCATTATTTATTTGAGTAATATAAACTTTATTGAAAAATGGTTTTAAGGATAATAACATTTGTTGGTTGTTCTTATCATTTAAAGCTCCATATATCAATATACGGTTTTTAAAATTTGAAAATTCATTTTTAAATTGCTTAATAAAGGATTTAACGCCTTCCAAATTATGAGCAGAGTCAAAAATTATTGAAGGGTTTTCCGAAATTCGCTCATACCTTCCTTGCAAACCGCTATTAACAATTACATTATCGAGACCTACTTGAATTTTATTATAGTCAAAATTGGATAAAATATTTTCAACAACTTTAATTGCAATTCCCGCATTATAAAACTGATGAACGCCGGGTAAATTTCTGATATAAAACTTTCTAAATTCGGAAGATAAATTTAGTTCGAAATTATTTTTGCGGATTTTTATTATATCTTTTATTTCAATTAAATTAGATTCATTTTCTTCAGTAACTTTTGAAATAACATTTTTTGCCGATTTTGGAATTTTTCCAATTATTATGGGTACATTTTTTTTAATAATTCCAGCTTTTTCATATGCAACTTTCGAAAGTGTTTTTCCCAAAATATTTGTGTGCTCCAAACTTATACTCGTAATTACTGAAATTAAAGGTGAAATCGTATTTGTTGCATCCAGTCTTCCGCCAAGTCCAGTTTCAATAACTGCATAATCAACTTTTTCTTTTTTAAAATGATTAAAAGCCATCGCAGTTGCAATTTCAAAAAAAGTTGTTTTTTCTATTTCTATAAATTTTTTGTTCGATTCTAAAAAACTAATTATCGCTTTATCGCTAATTTCTTTTCCATTAACTCTAATTCTTTCATTGAATTTTATAAAGTGTGGAGAAGTATATAATCCAACTTTAAATTCATGCTCTTGTAAAATACTTGCAATAAATGAACATGTACTTCCCTTTCCATTTGATCCGGCAACATGAATTGTTTTAAAATCATTTTGAGGATTACCAATATGATTTAATAAATGGATTATATTTTCTAAACCCAATTTTATATGAAACTGTTTTAGAGAATAAATTTTTTCTAAAGCTAAATCTATGTTCATTCAATTATGCGGGATGAAATTAAATCTGAAATTTTATTTATTGAAGTTTGTTTACAATAGTTGATTAAACCGTCTATAATTTCAAAACTAGCTTTTGGATTTATAAAATTAACAGTTCCTAATTGAACTGCAGAAGCTCCGACAATCATAAATTCAACCACATCTTTCCAATCCATTATTCCACCAATTCCGATTATTGGAATATCAACATTTCTGTTAATTTCCAAAACCTTTGCTAAAGCGACTGGTTTTATTGCTGGTCCGGATAATCCGCCAGTTACATTTTTAATTTTTGGTATTTTTGTAAAAATATTAAATGAAGTTCCAACCAAAGTATTTATTGCCGAAACTGCATCGCCACCTTCTTTTTTAACAACTTCCGCAAAACTAAAAATATTTGAAGTGTTTGGAGAAAGTTTTATAATTAGTGGTTTTTTTGTTTTTGCTCTTACTTTCGAAGTTATCTTGCCAACAGCATTTATATCATTTCCAAAAATCAATCCGCCTTCTCTCACATTTGGACATGAAACATTAATTTCAAATCCTTTTATTGTTTCTTGAGTATCTAAAATTTCAACACACTCAACATATTCATCTATCGAACTTGCAGCAATATTGCAAATTAATGTTGAGTTTAATTTTTCTAGAAATGGAATTTTATTTTTGATGAATTCTTCAATACCAACATTTGTCAATCCAATTGCATTCAACATTCCGGAAGGAGTTTCAGTAATTCTCTGCGGCGGATTTCCTTTTCTTGATTTTAGAGAAATTGATTTTGTAATAATTGCTCCGATTTTACTTAAATCTATAAACTCAGAAATTTCGTTTCCATATCCGACAGTTCCTGAAGCAAGCATTATTGGATTTTTTAATTTTAACGGACCAACATTTACAGATAAATCAATTTCGCTCATATTACAATTTCTCGAATATTAAAAATTGGACCATCTTTACAAATTAATTTGTATGATTCAGAATGATTATGTTCAACTGGGCAGCCTTGACAAATTCCAAATCCGCAAGCCATTGCAGATTCCATTGAAACTTCGCATTCAATATTTTTATTAATCAAATATTTTTGAAGTGCTCTAAACATTGCATTTGGTCCGCAAGCATATATTTTAGTTTTTTCAAAATCTAAATTTTTTAATTCTTCATCAAGTAAATCAATAACAGTTCCTTTTTTACCAATTGAGCCATCTTCAGAAGAAAAAAGAACATTTTTTAATCCGTAATTATGTGCTTCATTTTTTGTTCTTACACCAAACAAAACTTTGAAATTTTTATTTACTAATTTCTTTGAAAAAAATGGAAATGGTGCAATTCCAATGCCGCCGCCAAGTAATAAGATATTTTCAAAATTACTAACGTTAAAATTATTTCCCAGCGGACCTAATAAATTTATTTTTTCACCTTTCTTTTTATGAGATAAAATAGAAGTTCCTTCTCCAACAATTTTATACATAAAATAAATTTTATCATCTATTATATCAGAAATGCTGAAAGGTCTGCGCAAAAGTGGAAAGTGATTATTTGAGACTTGAATGTTAAAAAATTGTCCTGGTTGTAAATTATCTAAATTTATTTGGGAATTTAATCCAATTAGAAATGTATTTTCCGCAATTTTAATATTTGAATCAACAACAAAATCTTCAATAATCACAACAATTTTCTCAAATTTATTTTTTATGTTTTTGAATATTTCTTTTCAACTTCTGAAATTTTATCTAATCTATTTTGATGCCGTTCGCCTAAAAAACTACTTTTTAACCAAACATTCAAAATTGATTTTATTGTTTCTTCACCTAATGTTTTTGCTCCAAGTACCAAAATATTTGAATTATTATGTTCTCTTGAACTTTTTGCAGAAAATTCATTGTAGCATGTTGCGGCTCTAATTCCCGGAATTTTATTTGCGGTAATTGCAGATGGAATTCCGGTTGCATCAATAAGAATTCCGAAATTTACATTTCCATTTTTTATTTCTTCAGCTACTTTAATTGCAAAATCCGGATAATCGCAAGAATTTTCATCGTTGGTTCCAACATCAATAATTTCATATCCCTCTTTGTTCAGTATTGGAATTATGATTTGTTTTATTTTAAAACCAGTATGATCACAACCAATTGCTAATTTCTTTTTTGCAGAAATGGTCTGTGATAAAATAGATTGATTTAAAACTTGATTTATCTTAACTAATTCTATTGATGCTTCTTTAATTTTATCTTTTGCAGCCGGAGTAAAAATTTCATTACCAAAAATTTCTAATTTATATTTTCCTTTTCGCAAAAGGTTTACAATATCAATTTCGGTAATTAATTTTTTGTTATTCATCACTACAGAAGATTATCCTTTTTATTCATTTTTAGATAATCAACAACATGTTTTACATCTTGCGCATTATCTCTATTACAAATTAAAAGTGCATCATCTGTTTCAATCACAATAATATTTTCTAATCCAACAAGTGCAGTAAATTTTTTTGGATTAAAAACATAATTTCCAAAAGAACTTTCTGCATAAATTTCACCAATTTGTGCATTGCCATTTTTATCTTTTTCGGAAAGTTGATAAACTTCTTCCCAGCTTCCTACATCGCTCCAATCAAAATTACCTTTGATTAAAAATACTTTATTCGATTTTTCCATTATTCCATAATCAATTGAAATGCTAACAAGCTGACCGTAAACTTTTGTTAAAACTTCATCAAAATTTGGGGTTCCAATATTTTTTTCTAACTCCAGTAAACCTTCAAAAAGTTCCGGCAAATACAAACTTATTTCATTTAAGATTACTTCCGTTTTCCAAATAAACATTCCGGAATTCCATAAAAAATCTCCAGCTTCAACAAATCTTTTTGCAGTTGAAAGATTTGGTTTTTCCGCAAATGTTTGTACTTTGAAAATATCTTTCTCAATTTGTTTTTCAATAATTTGAATATAACCATAACCGGTTTCTGGTCGAGTTGGTTTTATTCCAATTGTTACAAGTCCATCTGAATGATTTGCAAAATTTGCAGCGTTAATTAAAGTCTCTTGGAATCCTTTTACATCTTGAATTAGATGATCGGCTGGTAAGATTATTGTTACTGCTTCAGCAGATTTATTGTGAATTAATATTGATGCAAGCCCGATGCAAGCAGCAGTATTTTTTCCAAATGGTTCCGCAATAATATTTTGCTCGGGTACATTTTTGAGTTGGTTTATAATACTATTTTTTTGAACTTGATTTGTAATTATGAAAATGTTTTCGTTTTTAATTAATCCTTCTAACCTTTTTACTGTATCTTGGATCATAGTATTTTCGCCAAAAATTTGAATTAGCTGTTTTGGACTTTCTTGTCTGCTTCTTGGCCAAAATCTTGATCCTACACCCCCAGCCATGATGACTGCAAATAATTCCATAAAATTATTTTTTTCTCCCTTTCGATTTTTAATAGATAAAAACAGATTTTTAATAATAAAAGATAAGAATTTTTTTAGGATAAATTGATAATTGATAAAAATTATTTAACAAAAAGAAAGATTCTTTTAAATAATTGAAAAGTTGAAAACTTTGAAAATATTAAAAATGTGATAGAATAATTAGTCTTTCTCAATATAAATTCTTGGAACTCTTTTACTAATTGCACAGGTTATTTCATAAGGAATTGTGTTTAACAATTTTGACCAATCCCAAGCATAAATTTCCAGTTTATTTTTTTTACCAAGAAGAATAACTTCATCATTTAGTTTGGATTTAGAAGATAATTCTATACTAATTCTATCCATGGAAATTCTTCCAAGTTGTGCGGAAAGGTTTTTACCGCAAATAACTTTAATTTTATTGCTCAATCCTCTAAATAATCCATCCGCATATCCAAAAGGCAAAGTTCCAATTAGCATTTTATTTTTTGCTTTGTAAAGTTGACCATAACCAACAGTATCACCTTTTTCTATTTCCATGATATTGGAAATTTTAGATTTAATGGACATAACCGGTTTCAATTTAATTGATTCCGAAGTTTCCAAAGATGGAAAATATCCATAAAGAGAAATTCCGGGTCGCACCATATCAAAATATGAATTTGGCATGTCAAGAATTGCTCCGCTGTTTGCGGTGTGTGCTAAACCATAATTAATTTTATATTGTTTTAGTTCATTTACAATTTTTGTAAATCTGCTTAACTGAAGATTAGCAAAATTTTTATTTTTTTCATCGGAAGATGCAAAATGAGTATAAATTCCATCAATAATTATTTTTCTATTTCCTAATAGCTTAATAATATTTTCTACAGCATTTTCAAATCTAATTCCTAATCTGTTCATTCCGGTATTAATATTTACATGAACTTTTAGTTTTAAATTTATTTTTACTTTTTGTAAATCCTCAATTTGTTTTTCAGAAGTAATTGTTGGAATAAAATTTTTATAATTCTGAATTTGTTCAATATTTATTGGAGCAAAACAAAGAATTGGTTTTTCTGTAACTTTTGATTTTCTTAATTCAATAGCTTCTTGAAGTAAAGCAACACCATAATATTCCGGTGAATTTTTTTCACGCTCTAAAACTTTTACGCATTCAATCATTCCATGTCCGTAAGCATCAGCTTTCACTATTGCCATAACTTTTGTTTTAGTTTTTCGTCTAATGGAATTATAGTTATAACTCAAACTTTTAGTATTAATTTCTGCAATTGAAGAATTCATAATATTTTAATTTGTTAGAAATTTATTTATAAATTTAATTTATCCATAAAACAAATCTGAGGTAAAAATGTTAGTTACAACAACAAATACAATAGAAGGTAAAAAAATAATAAAATATTTGGGATTAGTTTCGGGAGAAGCAATATTAGGAGCAAATATATTTAAAGATTTATTTGCGGGAATTAGAGATATAATCGGTGGAAGATCTGCGGCATATGAAGCTGAACTAAAGAAAGCAAAACAAATTGCAATTCAAGAAATGATTGATCAAACTAAATCTATGGGTGGAAATGCAATTATTGGGGTTGATTTAGATTTTGAAACAATTACCGCCGGTGGAAGTATGTTAATGGTTGCTGCTTCCGGAACTGCAGTTATATTAGAAGATTGATTTGTAAAAATAGAGGTTGTCTCAGAAAGGTCATTCTGAACCTGCTTGCAGCAGGCAAGCTTGTTTCAGAATCAAAACCTTCTAAATATTCATAAAAACAGATGCTGAAATAAATTCAGCATGACAAATTTTTGTTTTTGAGACAACCTTTAATATTGTAAAATTAGAACGAAAGCTGCATCACTAATTGAAAAACATCATTATCAACTGCTGGATTTGGTTCGCCAGTAATTATATAAGCCGCAGTAATTTTTCCAGCATTCCATTTTGTTGGAAATAATGAATATGTTGCACCTACTGTAACAAAACTTAATTCTGTTTCATCTAAATCAGTATTTGCATCTAATATTTCAAATCTACCAACGGCTTCTAAACAATCAATAATTTTGTAACCACCCATTAAATAATATCCCATTTGAGACAAATCATTTGAACCAAAAGTATTTGTCCAACCAATAACTTCAGCTTTTAATTTAAATTTACCAGGCTCAAAATATGCATATGCATTAAATGCATTGTACTCATTAATTTCTTTATTTCCCATACCGTAATATCCACCAACTTCTAAGCCTTTTAATTTTTCTGGTTTATAGACAAGCATACCACTTACAGCAAAACCTCCATTTTGTATCTGAGTTCCTAAAACTTTGTTAGTTAGATTCACTGAACCATCACCATTGTGCAAAGTAACATTTGCTTTAATGTCACCAACATTTGCTGATAAATCCATTCCATAATCTCTAAAATCAGTTCCAATAGTATTTGCAGCCCATCTATCTGCTGAGTATGCACGCTCTGTAATATCAATGCTGCTTGCTCCGGTTAAACCAGCACCTCTAACTCCAGCACCAATAAAACGTCCGGCAGTTAATGCAAACATATCAGAAATCGTGTATTCAATTTTTGCATCAAGTAGTTTAAAGGAAGTTAATTCTAAATGAATTGTTCCTTTCATCTTTTTTCCAAATGTTGATGTAGCAACTAATCTTGCTCTTCTAATCCCCCATCCAATAGAATTTGTATCTGCTCCATCAATTTGTCCGTAACTTGTCCAAGCCTGAACTAATCCGCCAACTTTAACTGTAAAATCCGGAGTTTCCTGAGCTTGCATTGTAACAAATGAAAACAATACAAAAAATAATAAAATTGTCCGTTTTTGAATTTTATGCATTTCCCCTCCTTTGATTTTTTGGTAAAATTTTATTACCAACCTTCGTTCAAAATTTTATTAAAACTAATCTTTGTAAGCCCATATTTAAGAAAAAAAATGATCAATTAAGATTGAGTTTAGTAAAATCATCGGAAATTTTTATAAAATAATTAAACAACATTTAATATTTAAATATGCTGCCACCAATAAATTCTCGTAAAACAGAATCTCTTGGAATTGGTGAATCATCGGTAATTTCTATTATTTCATCCATAAAATTTGCAATTCTTTCAGCTCTGGTAAATGCATCATTTTTCAGTGGATTATCATGAAATTTGCTTTTCCAATTTTTAAACTGATTATATAATTTTGATTTATAAAGTGAAAGTTCATAAGGCATTGCGCTGTTTATTATAAAATCTGCAGAATTTGCAAAAGGTATAATATTTCTTAATTCACTTGAACGAACATAATGCCAATGTTCTAAAGTCTGCAAAGGATCATAAGCTCTTTGAACCGAATCACGAAGCATTCTTCTCATCAAACGAATATCGGTCCACTGAATATATTTGCTATTTTTATCTTTCATTTGAAGCAAGGGTTCCAAGTAAAGCTTAAATTTAACTTCGTTAGATATTTCTTTACTGAATGCTGGGAACAATCCGTGCAAACTATCGATAAGAATTATTTCATTTTCTTTCAATTTCATTGGCGTTTGATCTAAATATCGTTTGCCTAATTTGAAATTATAAAACGGAATTTTTACTTCCTCACCTTGTGAAAGTTTTAATAAATGTTCATTAATAAGTTCAAGATCAAGCGCTTGAGGAGTTTCAAAATCATAATCTCCAAATTCATCTTTAGGATGATCTTCCAAATCATAGAAATAATTATCAACATTTACGGTCGCAAATTTTAATCCATTTTTCTTTAGCCGTTCTTCAATTTTAATTGTTGTTGTTGTTTTCCCGGATGAAGATGGACCGCTTATAAATACCATTTTTAGTTTATCACTTCTTTCGGAAATCATTTCAGCAGCCATATCCAAATCATCTTCATATGCAGCTTCTGATTCATGAACAATATGAGGAAATTCATTATTAGAAATTCTTGTATTGTATTTTTCAATTGTATTTAGATTATGTGAAGAAGCCCAATCAAGAACTCTCCAAATTTTTGCCCAAGGAATATTTTCATCCGGTTTTGATGCAATTTTTGCGTCAACCATTCTTTTTTTATTTCGTTCATCTCTATATAAAATAAATTCCTTTGCAACTTTTGCATGACCGTTTTCAATTAAAACTTTTTCAACCGCATCTTGAATTTCTTCAATATTTGGTGTGTGATCTTCCGGAAAAGTATTTTCAAGAAGTTCAATAACTTTATCGGCTAAAATTTCTGCTTTTGCTTTATCTCTTCCGCCAACTGAAATTGCAGCACGATAAATAGCATTAACAATTCTAATTTTTGTAAACGGTACAATTGCACCGCTTCTTTTAATAACATTTTTAAATTTTGACATTTTTTCTCAATAAAAGTTATTTAAGAGATTATATTTATTTTATTGCTCATATTTAACTTTAAATCCTTTTTTCATCCAATTTTTAGCAAGTAATAATCCAACCGGACTAACAATAGCAATGCATCCATAAATAAACCACATTGTTTCAGTATTTAATTCAGCAATCGTAGTATTATCCGGGCAATAATTCATAATGAACCAACCGGAATAAATACTTGTTATAACTTTTGTTAAAAACCATGGAAATTGACCAATACCCATGTAAATTCCGGTCATATTTTTTGGAGCAATTTCTGCAACCCATTGCAAAAATCTTGGCTGCCACATTGCTTCACCAATTGTCATAATTACTAAATAAGCAATTAAAGTATTAAAACTTGGGCCCAAGGCTAAAATAAATGTTGGGAAAGCCATTACAAAAGTACCAATTATCATCATTGTGTAAGTATCTTTTTTTGATGTTAGCGCTGTAACCATTGGTGTAAGTATGAAAATTAATATTGGATTTAGGTTAACGAAAAATTCAAAATTTTCTCCAACAAATCCTTCAAAAGCGCGACTTGTATAAAGTGGGATTGTTAGCCAATTATGCGCGAATAAAGTTTGAACAAAAATTAAAATAAAAACAAAGTAAAGAAATCTTAAATCTCTTAGCGGAAAGTTTTTCAGATAATACATTAACTTTTCCTTACCGGTCATATTATCCATAGGATTAGCTTCTTCTTTAACATTTGAGTTTTTTGCTAAATCTGATGTCGCTTTTTGCATTGCTTTTTTTGTAATTATAAAATAAACTACTCCAATTCCAACGACAGTTAAAAATACATAAACCCAAAAAACTCCGGTAATTCCAAAAGATTTTCTAATTGGCGGTGAAATAATTCCCGGTAAAAATCCGCCAAGATTCATTAATGCATAAAGCATTGCATATCCCATTGCAGAAGTTTTTTCATTTGTTAGTTGCTTAACACCGGCATAGCAAGCTGGCTGGTAAATTCCATACCCCAAAATAATTCCAAAAATTCCTAACATTGCATAAATGTGTGCTGAATTCCATAAACCTGGCAATCCAATTTCTGGAGAAAAAGTTAACAGAATTCTTCCGCCCAACATTAAGGAAAGTGAAATAATTAACGATTTTCTTAATCCAATCCAATCTACAGTTGCTCCAAGAAATAACATTGCAATTGTAATTCCGGCTGTTAAAACTCCAACCATTCTTCCGGCATCAATATCATCTAAATTTATATAATCATTAAAAAATATTGCTAATAAACCTACAACTCCAAAATAAGTTAAGCCTTCTAACACGTAAGATAAATTCAATCCAAACAACGCTTGAGATGTATGAGCTAAATCAATAAAAGGCTGAGTTAATTCCATAATTATGTTGTCAAAGAAAACAAAATTCTCTTTTGATTTTTTTTCTTTTTCTTTTGTAAAAACTGTGTACAAAAAAGTTAAAATAGGAATAGCTAAAGAAATAATTATTGCTTCAAAAATACTATCTTGATTAGCATAAAAATAAATTACTGCTATTGGTAAAACTGACGCAACAATTGTTAACAGAATTGAATTTAAGTTTTTTTGAATTGCCAATCTTGCAGTTGCAAGAACAAGAAAAATGTAAAGAATTATTGATAATCCAACAAGTACAACAAATAAATCGCTCATACCCCACCTTTATTAAATTATATTTACTTCAAACTCTAGATTTATATTAAACTGATTTTGAATTTGGTTATTTATTTCTTTTGCTAAATTATAAATTTCATTGCCAGTTGCATTTCCATAATTTACAAGAACCAAAGCTTGTTTTGAGTGAACTCCGGCATCACCAAATCTTTTTCCCTTAAATCCGGATTTTTCAATTAACCAACCTGCGGGAATTTTATAATTGTTTTCATCAATTTTAAAGAAAACTAAATCTTTATTTTCACTAAATAATTTTTCAAAATGATTTTTATTTATTGTAGAATTTTTAAAGAAGCTTCCGGCATTCCCAATTTCTTCCGGGTTTGGCAATTTACTTGAACGAATTTTTCTTACAATTTCACTAATTAATTTTATATCAATGTTTTTGTAACTATTTGCAGAAATTTCTTCTTGAATGGCTTTATAAGCAGAATTTATTTTAGGAAATAAATCAAGTTTGATGACGACTTTTGTAATAATAAATTTGTTCCTAAGTTCCTTTTTGAAAATACTATCACGATAACCAAAATTACATTCACTTTTTAAGAAATTAACTTTTTTATTTTGATGTAAATCAATTCCTTCTAAACTTTCAAAAACTTCTTCAAACTCAACTCCATACGCACCAATATTTTGGATTGG
>JBGSKB010000463.1:0-6714 GCA_041741395.1 Melioribacteraceae bacterium | reverse complement strand
GTGAAGATGTAAAAATAATCACAAAAAAAACTTCCAATTCAATTATTACTGAACACAATTACAAACCCGTTTTAAGTACTGGTCTAAAAAATTTAGTAAGTGCTGAAGAAATTAAAGAACAATTTGGAAAGATTATTACCGAAGAACTTCCCCCAGATATAAACAGTGATGAACAATTTCTGTTTGTTCTTGAAAAAATACTTAACGTTATTAAAGATGCATATTTAGCAAACACTGTAATATTCTTTTGGTACAATGAAAATAGGCAAGAATTAACATTACAGAAATTTTTTAGCAATTCTTCTGAAGCAATTACAAAGAAAAATTTTCCCTTAGAAGATGATATAATTAGCAAAATAGTTAATAATGAAGAACCCGTTCATCTTACGGAAATTTCACCAAATGCTGAAATGGATGTTATTAGATATTATGATAATCCGCAAGGCATTAAAAGTTTAGTTGGAGTTCCATTATTTTTTGCAAAAACTTTGACCGGTGTTTTAGTTGTTGATTCAAAAGCTCCGGATGCGTTTGGCATTGAAACAGTATATTCATTGGGAAGATTTGTTAGAATTATTGCAATTATAATTTCATTATTTGATGAAAAATTTTCCGGATCAACTGCAGAAAATAGATTAGAAACACTTCTCAGCATTCTTAAAACTGAAAAGAAATTTGATAATGACAAAGATATAATTGAAACAATTGATACAACAATTAAAAATTTACTTCATTATGATGCATTTAGTTTTGTCTATTTTGAACCAACGAAACAGAAATTTATTATTACAAAAGTTGATAATAAAACTTCACTAAAATATATTGGTCAAAATTTAGAAATTGAGCTTGAAGGAACTTTAGTCGGTAAAGCAGTATTAAGTGGAATGCCCGTAAATATTGAGGATACGGCAACTAATCAATTTACAAGATTTGTAAAAAATGAAGATGTTGGTTTAGGCGGTTCATTTTTAGCATTACCTTTAGTATATGATAATCAAAATTTTGGCGTATTGTGTTTTGAAAGTTTAAAGAAAAAAATCTATTCAAACTCTGATATTAAGTTTATGCGAAATGCAGTAAAAATATTTTCATTTTTTGTTTACACTTATTCAACTCATACAATTCTAAAAAAATTATTGAGTGTTGATGTAGAAACTCGTTCGCTAACATACGATTCGTTTTTGCAGCATGTGGAATCAGATTTAATAAAAGCCAGAGAGTTTGATGCCCCAAGTTCATTGGCTTTAATACAGATAGATGAATTTTTAGAAGAACGTTCGCTATTTGAAACGGATCCTTTTCCAAAAGTTTTAGCTTCAATTAATGAAGCAATCAGATCAGAAATTAGTCCGTTAAATCTGGTTGGAAGATTAGGTGAAAAATTATTCGGAGTATTTTTCTTTAATGCTACAACAAAAGATGTTTTCCTTTGGGCAGAAAAATTGCGAATCAAAATTGCACGAAAGCCAATATCTGTAGTATCTAAACAAACAACATTTACGGTTTCAATTGGAGTAGCTGCTGCACATAAAAAAACTGAGGTAGAAGAAGTTCTCAAAAATGCTGAACTCGCATTAAACAAAGCAATTCAAAAAGGTGGAAATACCGTAAAAAGCATAAACTGAACGGAATAGAATTGAAAAATTTTTTATTGGTAATTTTAGATGGTGTTGGAATTGGAGAATTACCAGATGCAGAAAAATTTGGTGATGAAAGAAGTAATACACTTGGAAATATTTCTACATTTGTTGGTGGTTTAAAACTTCCTAATTTGCAAAAAATGGGATTAGCAAATATTGAATCAATTCACAACTTCCCTCCGAATAATTTTCCAATCGCTTCTTACGGAAAAATGAATGAAGTTTCCACTGGCAAAGATTCCACAACTGGTCATTGGGAAATTGGCGGATTAATTATTGATTTCGATTTTCCCACATATCCAAAAGGATTTCCAAATTCAGTTATGCAAAAATTTCTTGAAGAAAATAAATTAAAAGGATTTTTGGGAAACAAACCGGCTTCTGGTACTGAAATAATTGAAGAATTTGGAGCTGAACATTTGGCAACAGGATTTCCAATTGTTTATACTTCTGCAGATTCAGTATTTCAAATAGCAGCTCACGAAGAAATTATTCCGTTGGAAAAATTATACAAGATTTGTGAAACAACAAGAAATAAAATTTGTATAGGTGAACATTCGGTTGGTAGAATAATTGCAAGACCTTTTATTGGTGAAAATGGAAATTTTAATAGAACAACAAATAGAAAAGATTTTTCCCTAAATCCACCTTCGAATACAATTCTTGATTTGTTAAATAAAAATAATATTAATACAGTTGCAATTGGAAAGGTTAATGATCTTTTCAATTATTGTGGAATAAAAAAACAAGTTAAGTCAAAATCTAATAGTGAAGGAATGCAGAAAATTATTGAAAGTTTAAAATCTGAAAAGGAAAGTTTTATTTTTATAAATTTAGTCGATTTTGATGTTTATTACGGACATCGAAATGATCCGGAAGGATTTCATAAAGCATTAATTGAGTTTGATAATTTTTTACCTCAAATTTTAGAATTATTTGACTCGACGGATAGATTAGTTATTACTGCGGATCATGGAAATGATCCAACAACAATTAGCACAGATCATAGCAGAGAGTATGTCCCGTTATTATTTTATGCAAGTGAAAAGGAATCCAAAAACTTAGGAATTAGAAAAACATTTGCTGATATTGCAAAAACCGTTGCTGATTTTTATAATATCAAGAATAATTTTCCGGGAGAAAGTTTTTTAAATTAATAAAGAAATATCTTTGAATAATTTATCAACCTTGAAAAATTAAAATAAAGAAGTTAATATTAGAATCAAGTATTCATAAATTACAGGAATTAAAAGTGGTATTAGGTAAAGTTATTGGTACAGTTTGGTCAACAAGAAAAGATGAAAAACTAATTGGATCAAAGTTTTTAATAGTTAGAGAACTTGATTTGGAATACAAAGAGAAAAATAATTTTGTTGTTGCAATTGATTCTGTTGGTGCTGGAGTCGGTGAAACGGTTTTATATGCAAGCGGAAGTTCGGCAAGACTTACTATGCAGACAAAAGACAAACCGGTTGATGCTGTGATTATGGCAATTGTTGATAAACTAGATGTTTCTGTTAAGGAGTAGAATTAGACTTTTATGTTATTAGGAAAAGTAATAGGTACAATTTGGGCTACAAGAAAATACGAAACTTTAAAAAGTTACAAAATGCAGCTTGTACAACCATTAAATTCAATAATGGAAAAACTTGGAGATCCAATAATTGCAATAGATACAATTGGTGCTGGACCAGGTGAAATAATTTTTTATATAACATCAACAGAAGCAGTAATTCCATTGGATGTTAAAATGGCTCCCGTTGATGCATCAATAGTTGGCATTGTTGATACGATTAATTCAGAATTTAAATAGGAGAATCTTTTGAAGATCTCTAAACAATTTACAAATCGTGATAGTCACTCGCTTGATAAATATTTGCAGGAAATTGGCAAAGTTGAATTGCTTACTGCAGAACAAGAAATAGATTTTTCAATTCGCATTAAACATGGCGATCAGGTTGCTTTAGAAAAATTAGTAAAAGCAAATTTAAGATTTGTTGTTAGTGTTGCAAAACAATATCAGAATCAAGGCTTGTCACTTGGTGATTTAATAAATGAAGGAAACTTGGGACTCATCAAAGCTGCTAAAAGATTTGATGAAACCAGAGGATTTAAATTTATTTCTTATGCAGTTTGGTGGATTAGACAATCAATTTTGCAAGCGTTAGCTGAACAATCAAGAATAGTAAGACTTCCACTTAACCGTGTTGGTGCATTAAATAAAATTGGTAAAGCCTATAGTAGTCTTGAGCAGGAATATGAACGCGAACCAACCGCCTCAGAAATTGCTAACGAATTAGAAATGGATTTAGAGGAAGTTTCTGAAACGCTTAAAATGTCAAATAGACATATTTCTATGGATGCTCCGTTTGCACAAGGTGAAGAAAATAGTTTATTAGATGTTTTGGAAAGTGATGAAAATCCTTTACCGGATAATTCACTAATGTCTGATTCACTAAAAAGTGAAATTGAAAGAGTGCTTTCTACACTAACTGAAAGGGAAGCAGAAGTTATACGTTTATATTTTGGGTTTGACGGAGAACATTCTCTAACTCTTGAAGAAATTGGTGAGCAGTTTAATCTTACAAGAGAAAGGGTACGGCAAATAAAAGAAAAAGCAATACGAAGATTAAGGCATACATCAAGAAGTAAGAATTTGAGAGCATATCTTGGATAACTAAATAATGCAAAAAATTTTAGAAAAATTAAAGCAATTTCTAATTATAATAATTGCAATATTTATTACTTCATGTTCGTCATCAACCTACATAAATAAGAAAAGCAGAATTGTAAAAATTAATAAACCTTCAAATCTTCCAAGAGTAAATCAAGAAGTTGAAGAGGAAGATATTCCTCAAATTCACATCAAGGATTCAGTTTTAAAAGAAGAAACTGTTTTAGATCGAATTTATTCAAGCATTGAATCAAATAATAAAAAAGAAAAATTTTTAGATGAAATTATTAAATTTCTAAATACTCCATATCAACGTGGAGGAACAACTCAAGACGGATTTGATTGTTCTGGATTTACCAAAACTATTTATTACAATACATTCAATATTGAACTTCCAAGAACTGCAAGAGATCAATATAAAATCAACAATATTTTTAGCGATAAAACTTTATTAAAATTTGGTGATTTAGTTTATTTTGATACTTCGAAAAAATATTTTCCGGGGCATGTTGGAATTTATTTAAATGATGATTTATTTGCTCATGCAAGCACATCAAGCGGTGTTATTATTTCTTCGTTGAATGAAGATTATTATTCAAAAAGATTTGTTGGCGCAAATAGGGTTACAAAAAAAAAATAATTAATAATGAGGTTATAATGAATTTTAGAATTGAAACAGATACTATGGGTGAAGTTCAAGTTCCAGTTGATAAATATTACGGAGCTCAAACTGCAAGATCAATAATGAACTTTAAAATTGGCGGGGAAAGATTTCCAAGAGAAATGATTCGAGCACTTGGAATTCTGAAAAAGGCTGCAGCTTTAGTAAATAAAGAATTGGGAATGCTAAGTGAAGAAAAAGCAAAATTAATTTCTGAAGCATCTCAAGAAGTTATTGACGGAAAACTTGATGAACATTTCCCGCTTGTTGTATGGCAAACCGGAAGTGGTACCCAAACTAATATGAACGCTAATGAAGTAATTTCAAATAGAGCAATTGAATTATCTGGCGGTATTATTGGAAGTAAAAAACCAATTCATCCAAATGATGATGTGAATAAAGCACAATCTTCTAACGATACTTTTCCAACTGCAATGCACATTGCGGCAGTTGAAGAAATTAATAGAAGATTAATTCCTATGGTGAAAAAATTAAAAGATGCTCTTGAAATTAAATCAAAGGAATTTACAAGTATTATTAAAATTGGAAGAACTCATTTAATGGATGCTGTTCCATTAACATTGGGTCAAGAATTTTCTGGTTATGTTCAACAATTAAATTATGGATTAGATAGAATTAATGGATGTCTGCCAAGATTATCTGAATTAGCATTAGGAGGAACGGCAGTAGGAACTGGGTTAAACACGCATATCAAATTTGCTGAATTATCCGCTCAAAAAATTTCGGAAATTTCTGGAAATAAATTTACTTCGGCTCCAAATAAATTTGAAGCTCTTGCTGCTCACGATGCAATTGTAGAAACAAGCGGAGTTTTAAAAACACTAGCTGCTTCCCTTATGAAAATTGCAAATGATGTTAGATGGCTTGGTTCTGGTCCAAGATGCGGAATTGGCGAAATTAGTTTACCGGAAAATGAACCGGGAAGTTCAATTATGCCAGGGAAAGTTAATCCAACTCAATCAGAAGCAATGACAATGGTTTGTGTTCAGATTATGGGAAATGATACTGCAATCAATTTTGCTGGTGCTAGCGGAAATTTTGAATTGAATGTTTTCAAACCAGTAATGATTTTTAACTTACTTCAATCAATTCGCCTTCTTGCAGATGCTTGCGAAAGTTTTACAGATCATTGCGTTGTTGGAATTGAAGCGAATATTGTTAATATTCAAAAACATTTAACAAATTCATTAATGTTAGTTACAGCACTTAATCCGCATGTCGGTTATGATAATGCGGCAAAAATTGCTAAAAAAGCACATGCAGAAAATTCAACTTTGGAAGAAGCTGCAATTGCATTAGGACTTTTGACTGCAGAACAATTTAAACAATTTGTTCGACCAGAAAATATGATTGGTCCAAAAAGTTAAAACATTTCTTGGGATAGTGAAGCAATTTTACTATCCCAAAATTTTTTTCCTAAATTTTTAAAATTATTTGTTGAAATTTCTAATTTTTTTATGAAAATTCAGTAATTTTGAACGGTTCAAAAGTTTAATAAATTTAATCAATAATTGTTAAGAGAATTAAAATGGCTGAAAAATTAAATCAAATTCATGAAAAAAGTATTAATACTATAAGATTATTAGCTGCTGATGCTGTTCAGAAAGCAAACTCCGGTCATCCCGGAATGCCGATGGGGTTTGCTCCAGTTGCATATTTACTGTATTCAAAAATTATGAAACACAATCCTTTAAATCCTAAGTGGATGAATAGAGATA
>JBGSKB010000462.1:0-3185 GCA_041741395.1 Melioribacteraceae bacterium | reverse complement strand
TTATATGAAAAAGTTTTCGGATTGATTTTAAGATTAAATGGTAATTTTTTATGGCCAGCTATGTGGGGTAATGCGTTTTATGATGATGATTCATTAACCGGAAAAATAGCTGATGAATATGGAATTGTAATTGGAACATCACATCATGAACCAATGATGAGAGCGCATGATGAATGGCGTCGTTATGGAATTGGTAAATGGAACTATGCGACAAATGAAAATGAATTAAAAAAATTTTGGAAAGATGGAATTAAGAAAACAAAAAATTATGAGAAAATTATTACACTTGCAATGCGAGGCGACGGTGATGAAGCAATGAGTGAAGATGCAAATGTAAGTCTGCTTGAAAAAATTGTCAATGATCAAAGAGAAATAATTTCCATCGAAATGCAAAAACCATTAAACGAAATTCCACAAGTATGGGCTTTATATAAAGAAGTACAAGAATATTATGACAAAGGCATGAAAGTTCCGGATGATGTAACAATTTTACTTTGTGATGATAATTGGGGGAATTTAAGAAGACTTCCCGATCTAAATGAATCTAAAAGAGATGGTGGTTTTGGGATTTATTATCACTTTGATTATGTCGGTGGTCCTAGAAATTATAAATGGTTGAATACAAATCAGATTGAACGCGTATATGAACAGATGAATTTGGCATATAATTATGGGGTTGATAAAATCTGGATTGTTAATGTCGGCGATATAAAACCAATGGAGTTTCCAATATCTTTCTTCTTAGATTTTGCATGGGATCCAGAAAAAATTAATACACAAAATATTTGTGAATATGCTATCAACTGGTCTGCACAACAATTTGGTGAAACTTATAAAAATGAAATAGCTGAAATTCTAAATACATATACAAAATATAATTCACGAAGAAAACCGGAATTATTATCATCAGAAACTTTTAGTCTAACTAATTATAGGGAATTTGAAAAAGTCGTAAATGATTTTAATATTTTAAAAGAAAAAACTACTAAAATTAGTAATCAAATTTCTTCTGAATTTAGAGATGCATTTTATCAACTGGTTATTCATCCCGTTGAAGCTTGTGCAAATTTAAATGAACTTTATTACACGGTTGCAAAAAATAAATTTTACGCAAGTCAAGGACGTATCTTAACAAATGATTTAGCAAAAAAAGCTAAAATGTTATTTTGAAAAGGATAAAGAAATAACAACTTATTATAATACAATTTTAGCTGGTGGAAAGTGGAATCACATGATGGACCAAACCCATATTGGCTATACATATTGGCAGCAGCCTGATTCTAATAAAATGCCCGACGTAATTGAAATTAGTAATTCAGAAAATTCTGAAATTGGAATTTATATTGAAGGGCATGATATTAATTCTGATAATTTGAAATTGCCAACATTTGATAATCTCAATAAACAAAATTATTATTTCGAAATTTATAACAAAGGCAACAAACCTTTTGATTTTAACATTGAGAAAAGTGCTGACTGGATTAAAGTATCAAACATATCTGGAAAAATAAAAAATGAAGAAATTGATTTTGAAATTATTCCAAATTTAGGAAGAACATCATCTAGTGTAATATCATCACCAGTTAAACGGAAAAGTATTAAAATTGATAATAATTCCCCTCATTTAGAATATGATATATTTGCTTTTTCAAAAGATTCAGCAATAGTGAAATTGTATTTCTCACCTACATTAAACTTTTCTAATAATACTAATGGAATTAAGTATGCAATTTCTTTTGATAAAGAAAGTCCTCAAGTTATTAATTTAACTTCAAATCCAAATCCACCGGATTTAAATTATGATAATGTATGGAATAAATGGGTTGCTGAAAATATTAATATCCAAGTAACAAAACACTTCATAAATAAATTTGGGAAACACACATTAAAATTATGGTTTATTGATTCGGGAATTGTACTTCAAAAAATTGTGATAGATTTTGGCGGGTTAAAAGAAAGTTATTTGGGACCAACAGAAAGTAGAATTTATAAGGCTAACTAAAATTGAAAAATTATGAATGAATTTTTAGAAAAAATTAGTATTTGTGTTGAACGTGGGAAAATTAATTTAAAATCTCCATATCCAAAAGATATGTTTGGTTTGGATGGAGCAGATGAAATAACACTTAATGCATTGTCGCAAAATATTTTACCTTCGGAAATATTAAAATCTTGCAACGATGCAATGCAAAGAATTGGAAACCGCTTTAGTAGAAATGAAGTTTTTGTTCCGGAACTTTTAATGGCGGCAAAAGCAATGCATGCTGTAATGGCACACTTAAAACCATATTTTAAAACCGGAGAAGTAAAATCAAAAGGTAAATTTATAATCGGTACAGTTGCCGGTGATTTGCATGATATTGGAAAAAATTTAGTTTCCATGGTTGTTGAAGGAAATGGATGGGAAGTTATTGATTTAGGGGTTGATGTAAAAACCGCAAAATTTATTTCTGCAATTGAAGCAAATCCTAAAAGTATTATTGGTTTAAGTGCATTGCTCACAACTACAATGTCAAATATGGCTGCAACGGTTAAAGAAATAAAATCAAAATTTCCAGAAAAAGTTATAATTGTTGGAGGTGCTCCATTATCAGAAAAAAGTGCAGAAATAATGGGCGCTGATGGTTATGCATCAAATCCACAAGGTGCTGTTACATTTTTAAATGAAATTATTTTAAGGAATTAAGAATGGCATCAATCAAAGAAGCGTTATATAATAAAAAAATATTAGTATCGGATGGAGCATGGGGAACATTTCTTCACAAACAAGGTTTGCAACCTGGTGAATGTCCTGAATTATGGAATTTTACAAATAGAGATAAAGTATTAAATATTGCAAAAAACTATATTGATGCTGGAGCTGATATTATTTTGACAAATAGCTTTGGCGGTAGTCCTTTCAAACTTAAGCATTACGGATTGCAAAATAGAACTTTTGAATTAAACAAATTAGCAGCAGAAATATCGCGTGAAGCTGCCGGAAAAGATAAATTAGTTTTGGGTTCAATTGGACCTTCCGGAATAATATTAATGATGGGTGAAGTTTCTGAGGAAGAATTATTTAATGGATTTAAAACTCAATCAGAAGGTTTGATTAAAGGCGGCGTTAATGCAATTTGTATAGAAACAATGTCTGCAATTGACGAAGCAATCATTGCGATAAAAGCTGTAAAATCAATTAGTGA
>JBGSKB010000461.1:0-1894 GCA_041741395.1 Melioribacteraceae bacterium | reverse complement strand
GGTTCTGCAGTTTTATTTTCTAAATATTCAGAAATTGTAGGATCTTTTTTCTTCAATTCATCTTTATACTGATTCAAGTTTTCTTTTGCTATAGAAAGTTCAATATGTTGAGAATTAACTTTTGTTTCCAAATCTGTTATTGTCACAATCAATGCTTTCGCTTGTTCGCCTAACTCAACAACGCCGCCGGTTCTTTGATAATTTGTTAATTTATCTTCAGATTGGATTAATTCATCTAGTTTTTCAGTCCTTTGGTTGAATAGAAATTCTTTAACTTTTGAAACTTGTTTTCTATTATCTAAAAGATTGAATTCCTTGTAAACTTTTGAATAAGTGTTTGCAATTAATGATGCTTCATAAGGTGAAGGCGATTCAACGGAAATCTCAATAAAATCCAATCCCCTTTTCTGTTCAACAGAAACTTCACTTTCTAAAATTTTAAGAATATCATCATAAGATTTCAAACCCTTTTTTTTATCTCCGAAATAATCTTTATCAACAACAAGGGAAAACATTTCATTGTCATTAGAAGTAATAAATGAATCCATTATTTCAGTAGCAACTTGTTCTGTAATAGTAATATTTTTTATTGTTTCAATTTCATTAGCAATAAATCTATCTGCTTGATTTCCACCAACACCAAACTCCGGTAAAAACGATGCATCCAAAATGCTGCCTTGCGGCTCAGAAATTTTGAGAACCGTATTTGCAATAAAAATATCTGTAGCAGTTGCAGCGTAGATAATTGACAATACCAGTATTGTTAAGGAAATTACCATTACACTGATCAAATGTTGTCTAATAATGTTAACATAATCCTTAAGGCTATGAGTTTCTTCATCCGTAATTAAATCCTTTAAGTACGAAATTTCATTGCCGCTTGAATTATTACTTTGAAAAGCCAAATTTTGCTCCTAAAAAATTATTTATTCTGTATTGTAATAACTAAAATTATTAAAGAAATTAAAGCAGAGAAAACCGATAAACCGATATAAAACCAATCCAAGAAGTACATTCTTGGTTCACCTGGTACAACTAAAATATCGCTAGGTTTAAGAGTAGGGATTTTTTTGTACTTACCTTCTAATCCTTGTTCCCACATTAAATCATTATAACTAAAAGGTATCATTATTTCCTTGTTGTTTTCAATTCTATAAATTCTAAGTTCATCTAAATTGGAATCATCAGAAGGACCCCCAACAAAAGATAATAAATCCACGACACTTGTATATTCTGGGACTACATATCTACCTGGGTAAGCAACAAAACCCCACACTGAAATGTTCATATTGATTGCTTCCGGATCCGAATAATCATAAAAACCGCCATATATGTTGGTTCTTGTCTTGCCTGTCCACTGAGATCCTAATTCGTAATCTTTGACTTGCGAAAAAACGATTGACTGAAACCCGATAAATATTATTAAAATTCTATAAAATAATTTCATTATAAAGCCCGCTTATTTAATATTTATTAAAGTTAAAATAATTAATTACTTGTGAAATATCATTAATGAAAAGATACAAATTTTTTATAAAAAAGTAGTGTAAAAATAAAAATTTATGTCTTATAATAAATCAGTTGTCTCTTCTTAAGAAAATATTAAATTCCATATCCAAAAGTAACAGCAAAATCTCTGAATAATGTTGTACTGTATTTCCCAACATCATATCTTTGTTCAAATTCTATATATTGAAAATGAGCTTTTACCCAAAGTTCAGGAACTACTTCATATTCTGCATTTATCCCATAGTATCTGTAATTTTTTCTGTCTTTAATTACGTTAACAATATTACCATCCTTATCTAAAACTTTAGTAGATAAAAAACTTTGTTGAGGAATTTGTTCTTGATATGCTCCATTTCCTATATATTCTGTTCCTTTACGGATATAT
>JBGSKB010000460.1:0-8397 GCA_041741395.1 Melioribacteraceae bacterium | reverse complement strand
CTGAACCAGAAATATCAAGTTCATCGTTCTTTAAAAACAAAGCAACCAGTTTGAAATCTTTAAATTTAAAATCATAATTAAATTCAACACTTTCATAAATGATTGGATCAATTTTAATCAAATTTTCAGGAGTTGATTTTTTATTTTCGATTGGATTTAATTCTTCAATTTTTTGCGATATCAAACTTGTAATTGTTTCTGCTTCGTAAATTAGTAAGTCAACAGCTTTTTCAAGTGAAAAATTTCCGTTGATATTAAAATCAACAAAATCAGAAACCAAATTAATATTTCGTTCTTGTTCTTCTTTTGTTAAGGCAATATTAATATTTGTTTCTTCAAGATTTATATCTCTTAAAAAAGACGGCTCAAGTTTTATATTAAAATTGCCAATTAAATTATCCAATTCAAGATTGTTTCCTTTTGCAGTAAAAGATAAATTCAAATTGGAAGAATCATTTTTCTCATTTGTAAATGTTTGCAGATTGAAATTTTGAATTGTTCCAAACAAATCATAAGATGGACTTTCAGAATTAGTTAAATTCAATATTCCATTAACAGAAGTTTTTGCGCTGTTTACAAGCGAATTCAAATTAAGATTAAAAATTTTAGAATTAATTTCGCTGACAAGATTCAATGAATCGAAACTAATATTGTTAAAAGTTGATGAATTTAAATTTGCTGAAAAATTTGCATTCATGTTATTTGGATTTGTACCTTTACCTTTAATTTTTACCCAACTATTTATTGATGAAGTTATACCGAAAATTGGAAATAAATCAACATTTTCAGTAGTGAAATCAATATCATATTCCATTCTAGCTTTTTGTAAATTGAAAAATGTTTTTAGATTAATTTCACCTTCATTAACATTTCCGGTTAATTCTGCATTGAATTTTGTTGGTTCACCATTAAATTTTAAATTCGCATTTGTCAAAACTAAATCGTCATATTTGGGAATTTCTAAACCTTTAATCAAATAATAAACTTCAGATTCAACAACGGTTGAATTATTAATTTCAACGTCAAGAAATAAATTTTCAGGTGTGTGTAAATTTTTAATATTCCCTTTAAGATTTAAGTTAGTATTTTGATAAGACATGCTGAGTTTACTTATATCAAAGTCGCCAAAAAATCCTTTTGCTTTCATTTTAATATCAACATTTCCCCTAATAAAATCAGTTGCTTGAATAAACGTGGAAAGATCATCAAAGTTAAAAGGATTTGCATTTAGTTCAACTTCCAGCGGGTAATCATTAAATTCTTGCAGCTCAACATTTCCTAAAATATTTAGTTTGTCAATTTTTGCATTTAATGAAACATCAGAACTATCTGTTTTAAATTTTAGATTTCTTACTTGGGCAAAATTTTCGTTCAATTCAAATTCACCTGAAAATTTATTCAAATCAAATGTGTTGAAATTTGGATTTACCGAAAAATTATTTAAATATAGTCTCACAAGTGAAGAATTTATATTAGCAAAAATTTTAGCATCCAAAAATATCTCATTCAGTCTTAGATCATCTGTGTTGATGTGATCATAAAATTTGTTTGAATTTACATTTGGAAAAGTTTGTCTCGTAAACGCAAGGTTTTTAAAATTCAAACTATTTACTTGAATTGTAAAAGGGAAAGTAGATTTTGATGTATCTTCCGGTTCGTCATCGGGTTTAAATATTTTTGAAATGTTCCAATTCCCATCTTTGTCTTGAAGTAAATTTATTGTAGTATTTTTTATTGAAATTTCTCTAACTAAAATTCTTTTTAGTAGTAAATGTACCGGACTTGTTTTAATTATAATTTCATTGGCATTTATTAAGGTATCATTCTCAGAATATAAAATTGTGTTGTGTAAAATTACGGAAGAAAAAATTGAACCATCAATTTCTCTAATATAAAGATTTCCATTAAGCAGCGGCGTTACTTGAGAGATAATTTGGTTTCGTAAAAATTCTCTAAATGTT
This sequence comes from Melioribacteraceae bacterium, assembly GCA_041741395.1. Lineage (GTDB taxonomy): Bacteria > Bacteroidota > Ignavibacteria > Ignavibacteriales > Melioribacteraceae. The sequence goes on along the minus strand of JBGSKB010000460.1, from coordinate 6,436 downwards.
TTTGTCTGTGAAAAACCAAAAAATGCAATTAGCAAAAAAAGAAAAATGGCAAAGAAACCAATAAATACATTTACAACTTTATGTAATAGAGATCTCTTAAATAAAATTTTTTCTTTTTGCTCATCACTCATTGTAAGAATCTAAAACCTTTTTAATAATATTTGTTGTTGATTGCGAAGTAATAAATTGAATATTTTTTACTTCACCGCCATTTGCTACTACAATGTCTCGCCCAACAATATTTTCAATAGCCCAATCTCCACCTTTAATTAAAACATCGGGGATAATTTTTTCAATAAGTTGTTTTGGTGTAGGTTCATCAAACAAAACAACATAATCTACACATTTTAAATTATTTAAAATATAAGCACGTTCTTCTTGAGTTACAATTGGTCTTTTTTTACCTTTTATTTCTCTAACTGATTTGTCGCTGTTCAATCCGATAATTAAAACATCGCCGAATTCTTTAGCTTTTGTTAAATAGTCGACATGACCAGCATGTAAAATATCAAAACATCCGTTAGTGAATACAACTATTTTATTATTTTGTTTCAAATATTTTCGGATAATTAAAAGTTCATCTATACTAATAAGCGCATTTTTCATTTTAGTGATTCCCGAATTATATTAAAAAGTTTTGCTTTTTCAATTGGCACAATTCCAACTTCTTCGCAGACAATTCCCGCTGCAAAGTTTGCTATATAAGCTGCTTCAACTATTGAAGCACCGCTAGCAAGAGCCAAACTCAATGTTGAAATTACAGTATCTCCGGCACCGGAAACATCGGCAACTTTTCTTGCTTTTGTTGGAATTCTAATTTCTTTATCACCGTTTTCAAAAAGTGCGATTCCTTTTTCACCCAATGTTATCAGCACATATTTCGCTTTTAAGATTTCTAACAACTTATTTCCCGCGAAAGAAATTTCTTTATCTGAATTAATTCTTATTCCAAGTATATCTTCAGTTTCTTTTCTATTTGGTTTAAATAAAGTAACATTTTGAAATTTTTTAAAATTTATAAATTTGGGATCAACTGTAATTATTATATTATTTTCATTTGCCAGCTTAATAATTTGATCAATTAAATATTCTGTTAAAACACCTTTGTTGTAATCTTGCAAAATTATTGCTGAAATCGAATTTATATTTTGAAGTAAATATTCAATAATTTTTTGCTCAAAATTATTACTTAAATAAATTTTACTTTCTTTGTCAATTCTTACGACATGTTGTTTACCGGCGATTACTCTGGTTTTTGTAGTTGTTGGTCGCGAGTTGTCTTTAAAAATTCCAGAATTATTTATTTCTTCTTTTTCCATTAACTTCAGAAAAGTTTCGCCATCTGTATCGTTTCCAATAATTCCAATTGGTAAAGAAATTCCTCCTAACTTATTTATATTGTAAGCAACATTTGCGGCTCCACCAAATCTAAAAAATTCATTCTCAATTTCAACAACCGGAACTGGTGCTTCAGGTGAAACTCTTGATACATCTCCCCAATAATAACCATCGAGCATCATATCACCAATTATTGCAATTTTATGATTGCTAAAATTATTTTCAATTTCTTCAAGTCTATTTAATGAGATCATAATGTTTACTTTGAAAAATCTGGTAAAAATTCTGTTACTAAGTTTATTTTAAATAATCCGTTGTTTGAACCAAGCCAAATATTATTTCCGTCAAAATGAATTGATAAAATAGTATCCGGAAGAAAGTCTGAATTAATTTTTTTAATATTCAATTTTTTTCTATCGATTAAATAAATTCCTTGCCCAACTAGTTCTTTTGTTTTTGGATTAAATTTATAAATTGAAGTCCAAATATATTTGCCAGATTTATCCAATGAAAATATTCCGTTTGCATCAAGTTTATTTAGTTCGTTAAACTTAATCCAATTTATTTTTCGATCAAATAAAAATAGACCGCCGACATTAAATTCCGGGTTATCTTCTGTTACAAATTCGTCAGTTCCAAACCAAATCAATTCATTATCCGGCAATATTTTAGAAACGGAAACTTGTTTACCTTCTCCAAGGAAATAATCATCTTTGTTATCAAAATAAATAATTTTAGAATTTCCATTTGCATCATTAGAATTCTTTAACATTTTATGAAGACCGGCTTCAACTCCAATCCACAAAAGGCTGTCGCCATCCAATGATAAATGTTTAATGGTATTTGTCTGATCATTTTTATTTACTGTTAAATCTATATCAGTATATTTTTGATTTATTAAATTGTATTGAGTCAAATACTTAAATCTTCCAATCCACAAAATATTTTCGGATTTATCATATTCCAAACTTCTAATCCAATTCCCAAATTGTCCTCCAAGGGAAAATTTTCTCTTATCCCATCTATTTCTTTTTTTTTCATAAATATATAATCCATCAGCAGAGCCAGCCCAAATAAATCTTGGACTAACTTCAATGCAATAAAAAAAGTCCTGCTTAATTTTCCCATTATCAGATGAAAAATTTGTCCACTGATCTTTAAATTTATTGTATTTATAAACTCCGTTTCCTTCTGTTGCAACCCAAAGATCTACACCATCGCTTTTTATATCCGTAATAATTTTTCCATCAAGATAACTTTCAATAGAATCTTTCTGTGAAACTACCACACTATTTGAAAGTATTATTACAAAAAATAATAAATGAATAATTCTATAAAACTTATTCACTTTGGTTAATTTAATCATACTAAATTTAGTTTAGATTGGAAGTAGTGTAGGTACTTTTTTTGCAAATTCAGTATTAAAGATATTCTCAAATCCTAAAATAATGTTTTGCTGAATTTCAAATATTTCAATATTTCTTTTTAGAATTGTGGATAATTCTATTGTTTTATTATTCAATTCATTTTTTAAATCAAATTTATTTTCTTCAGAAACATTTAAGTAATCAACAATATTTTTATGGTTTTTACCGATTAAAATTGATCCATGCTGAAGAATTTTATCACCAATTTTTCTTTGCGCACTTCCAACAACCTTTTTGCCATTATATTTTATTTCACTTTTAGCTGTACTTGCAAAACATAATGCACCGGAAGGTTCATTAAGAAGTTCGGAAAAATTTGGCTGATGATTTTCTAAAATAACGGAATTCAATTCTGGATCGAAATTTCGTAATCCCCAAACAATTGCTTCCGAAATTTGTTCATAAATAATTCTTCCGCTAACATTTTTATTATTTGGAATTACAACAGAATATGTTAATTCTTCTGAATGCAGAATTGCTCTTCCACCGGTTGGGCGTTTAACAATTTCAATATTATTAATTTTTGCTAAATTTTTATTTATATCATCATATGATTGATTTGCACCAATTGATATGCAATAAGGATTCCATCCATAGAATCTCAAAAATGCTTCTTCCGAAGAACAATTTTTAACTAATTGTAAATCAAAATCCATGTTGAATTTACCTGTAAAGGTTTGATATTCTATAAGATTCCAATTCACTTTTTGATTATTCCTCTTTTACTTTTTTCTAGGAATGTCAAAATTGAATCAGCAAGTTTATCATCTGGAAATTCATTTTGGATTTTTTCTTTTGCTTGTGAAAGATTTAATTCTTGCATAAAAATTATATTATAAAGATTCTTCAATTTTGATATTTCATCATTTGTAAAACCTCTTCTTCGCAAACCAATTGTGTTTAGACCTTCAAACTTAAGAGGATCACCGGCAGCTAAAACATAAGGAGGAACATCCACAACAACTCTATAACCACCACCAACCATAACGTGTTGACCAACTTTTCCAAATTGATGTACAAGTGAACCACCGCCTAAAATAACCCAATCACCTAATTCAACGTGTCCACCTAATTGCACGCCGTTTGCCAAAATACAATTATTTCCAACTAGACAATCATGAGCTACATGAGCATATGCCATAAGCAGGCAATTCTTTCCAACTTTGGAAATTTTTGATTCTTTGGTTCCTCTGTGAAGTGTTACAAATTCTCTTATTACAGAATCATCACCAATTTCAAAAACTGATTCTTCGTTTGCAAATTTTAAATCTTGCGGATGATTAGCAACAGATGCTCCTTGATAAATTTTTACTCTGTTTCCAATTCTCGCTCCTTCATAAATTCCAACATTTGGGCCAATAATACAATTCTCACCAATGATAACATCATCTTCCACAATTGTATAAGGACCAATTATTGTCCCGTTTCCAATTTGTGCTTTAGAAGCAATAAGTGCCGTTTGATGAATTTTTGTTTCCATATTTACTCTTATTCTACTCTGTCTACAATTGCTGCTTTCAATTCTGCTTCAGCAACTAAATTATTATTAACAAAAGCTTTTGCACCAATTACAATTATACTATTTCTTTTATTTAACAAAACCACTTCCAAAATTAATTGATCGCCCGGAACAACTTGTTTGCGGAATTTTGCTTTATCAATTCCCATAAACAAAACTAACTTTTCTTCTGGATTTGGAATTGAATTTAGCATTAATATTCCGCCAGTTTGAGCCATTGCTTCAATTATTAAAACGCCTGGCATAACTGGTCTTCCCGGAAAATGACCGGGGAAGAAAGGTTCATTTGCAGTTACGGATTTAATCCCCACAACTTTTTTATCTAATTCAAGATGTATAATTTTATCAACTAGTAAAAAAGGATATCTGTGCGGAAGAATTTTTTGGATAGCAATGTTATCAAAAACAATTCCTTCTTTTTTTACATGCTGATATTTTTTTTCAAGTTGTTTCTGCTGATAAAGTTTTCTGATTTTTTTAGCAAACTCAACATTTGATTTATGTCCCGGTCTTGCAGCAAGTATTTGTGCCTTTATTGGCGCACCAATTAATGCTAAATCACCAATCATATCAAGTAGTTTATGTCGCACAGGTTCATTTTTAAAACGCAAACTATATTCATTTAAGAATCCATTTTTTCCGACAGTTATTTTTTTATCTAAACCTAATTTTTTTGTTAAATCATCTAAATAACTATCTGAGACCTGTTTATCAACAATAACAACGGCATTCTCTAAATTTCCACCTTTAATCAAACCTTGATTTGCAAGAGTTTCAACCTCACTTAAAAAACAAAATGTTCTTGTTGGAGCGAATTCTGTAATAAATTCTTTTTCCAAATCAAATAAACCAGTATGCTGGCTGCCCAATGCTGGATTATGATAGTCAACCATTACAGTCATTCTGAATCCATCTAACGGTAACGCAACAATATCAACTTGCTCTTCTTCATTATGAAACATTATTGTTTCATCAATTATTAAATAATTTTTTGGCTGAGTTTGTTTTAATAAGCCAGCTTCCAAAAGTTTATCAACAAAAGGTTTTGAACTTCCATCAGCGATTGGTGGTTCTATTCCATCAATTTCTATTATTATGTTATCAATTTGCAAACCGGCAACAGCCGCCAAAACATGTTCAACAGTATGAACTTTTATATCACCAATTCCAATTGTAGTGCCGCGCGAAATATCGACAACATATTCAGCTAATGCGGGAATTTCTAAATGGTCTGCTAAATCTGTTCTAACAAATTTAATTCCAAAATTTTCCGGAGCAGGTTTAAATGTTAATGTGCAAGATGTACCTGTATGAAGTCCATCTCCAGAAATAGAAATTGGATTGGCAATAGTGGTTTGGAGGTCAAGCATTAATTTGTTTCCTTTTCTTGTGAGGGTTTATTTTCAATTGACAGAATTTTTTCTTCTAACTTTTTTATTCTTTCTAAATAATCTGGAAGTGATCTGATATGTGCTTCCAATTTTAAAGTTGTTCTAAGTTCCATTGCTGGAGAACCAAAATAAGTACCCGGTTTAGTTATTGATTTTGAAATTCCACTTTGTGCACCAACCATAACTTTATCAGCAATTTCAATATGACCAGTTGCACCAGCTTGTCCTCCAAAAACGCAATTTTCGCCAATTTTTGTACTTCCCGAAACTCCGCTTTGTGCAGACATTACAGTATTTTTTCCAATTTTAACATTGTGCGCAATTTGAATTAAATTATCTAATTTAACTCCTTTGGAAATTATTGTTGATCCAACTGCTGCTCTATCAATAGAAACGTTGGAACCAATTTCTACATCATCTTCAATTATTACATTTCCTATTTGAGGAATTTTGTGATAGATCCCTTGCGAATCCGGTGTGTAACCAAATCCATCAGATCCAATTACTGTTCCGGAATGAATAATTACATTATTCCCAATTATTGTATTTTCTCTGATTGTAACATTTGGAAAAATTAAAACGTTATATCCAATTTTGCAATTTTCTAAAATTACTGTATTATGATAAATTTTAGAATTTTTACCAACTATAGAATTTTTTCCGATAAATACGTTTACACCAACCGAAACATTTTCCTCAAGTTTTGCATTTTCATCAAAAATTGTGGAAGAATGAATTCCTTGCAAACTAAATTCCGGACT
>JBGSKB010000459.1:0-4160 GCA_041741395.1 Melioribacteraceae bacterium | reverse complement strand
TTGGTATTGATAATGTTTGGATTATTGATTTCAACCAAAATTTTTCGCAAACCGAACCAGAAGATTTTATCAAAAAATATTTAATTGAAAAATCGGGAGTTAGTGAAATATTAATAGGTTACGACCACATGTTTGGCAGAAATAGAGATGGAAATATAGAACTAATGAAAGAAATGAGTGGAATTTACGATTTTACTGTAAATCAAATTAGTGCTTTTATCGACTCTAAAATACCAATTTCATCTACTCGAATCAGGAATTTAATAGAAAATTCTGAAATTGAAGAAACAAATAAACTTCTTGGTAGAAATTACAATCTTTTGGGTAAAGTAATTAAAGGCGAAGAGCGAGGAAGAAAAATGGGCTTCCCTACTGCAAACATTCTACCCGATAATCCAAATAAATTACTACCTGGAAATGGCGTTTACATAGTAAAATCCGAGATTGAAGGTCAAACATATTATGGAATGGCAAATATTGGCTTGAGACCAACTTTTAATAATGTAAAAGAACCAATTACAGAAGTTTATATTTTCGATTTTAGCAAAGAAATTTATAGTGAAAATATTTCTATAGAATTCATCAAGAAATTAAGGAATGAAAGAAAATTTAATTCAATTGAACAATTGGAAATTCAAATTCAGAAAGATGTGGAAGTTGCAAAAAATTTTATAAATGAAGTTAATTAATTAGTTCCGGTAAATACTGGAACTCAATCGAATAATAAATAAGGAGTAAAAAATGTCAGTTACAAAAGAAAAAAAAGAAGAACTAGTTAAAAAATATGGTGCAAACGAAAAAGACAGTGGTAAATCAGAAGTTCAAGTTGCAATACTAACTGAAAGAATTAATGATTTAAAAGATCATTTTACAAATCATATGAAAGATCATGCCTCCAGAAGAGGTTTGATGCAAATGGTTGGTAAAAGAAGAAGACTATTGGATTATATTAAAAGAAAAGATGTTGCAAGATATAGAACTTTAATTCAAGAATTAAATATTAGAAAATAATGGGGCAATTAATGATATACACCAAAGAAGTAGAAATAGATGGTAAAATAATTTCAATAGAATATGGAAGATATGCAAAGCAATCAAATGCTGCAGTTATGGTTACATCTGGAGAAACAATGGTTTTTGTTGCTGCAACAATGGCAAATGACGCAAAAGAAGATCAAGATTTTTTTCCACTTTCAGTTGAATATAGAGAGAAAGCTTTTGCTGCTGGAAAATATCCCGGTGGTTTTTTTAAAAGGGAAGGAAGACCAACAGAAAAAGAAATTCTTTCTGGAAGATTAATAGACAGACCAATAAGACCATTATTTTCTAATTCATTCAAGAATGAAGTACAGGTAATTGCTCAAGTTTATTCTTATGATGGTCAAAATGATCCTGACGTATTAGCAGCAATTGGCGCATCTGCAGCTTTAACAATTTCTGATATTCCTTTTCTTGAACCAATTGGTGAAGTTAGAGTTGCAAGAAATGATGGAAAATTTATTGTAAATCCATTTAAATCGCAAATAGCTTTATCTGATTTGGAACTTACAATTGCCGGAACAGAAAGTTCAATAGTTATGGTTGAAGGTGAAGCTCATGAAATCAGTGAAGATGATTTGTTAGCTGTTTTAAAAACTGCTCATGAGGAAATTAAGAAAATTGTTAAAATTCAGAATGAACTTAGATTAGAATGTGGAAAACCAAAATTAGTTGTTACTGAAAAAGTAATTGATGAACAATTAGTTAATAATGTCAATGAGTTAGCATTAAACAAATATTCTGAAATTGTAGCAACAACATTAAGCAAAGAAGAGCGTGCAAAACAAAATAGTGATTTGAATAAATCTGTTCTTGAAGCATTAGCAGAAAAATATCCGGATCAAGTTAATGTAATTAAAGAAATTTTACATGATCTTGAAAAAGACTTAATGAGAAAACAAGTCCTCAATGGCGGTCAACGTTTGGATGGAAGAACAACAACGCAGATTAGACCAATCACAGTTGAGCATAGTTTATTAAAAAGAACTCACGGCTCTGCATTATTTACAAGAGGTGAAACTCAAAGCTTAACGACATTAACTTTGGGTACAAAATCCGATGAACAAATTATTGATGGTTTAGATGAAGAATATTCCAAAAGATTTATTCTTCATTATAACTTTCCACCTTTCAGCGTTGGTGAAGTTGGAAGATTTGGAAATACCGGTAGACGGGAAATTGGTCACGGAAATTTAGCAGAACGTGCATTAAAATTTGTAATTCCAGATGAAACAATTTTTCCATATTCATTAAGAATAAATTCAGATATTATGGAATCTAACGGTTCTTCATCAATGGCAACAGTTTGTGCCGGCTCGCTTGCTTTGATGGATGGCGGAGTTCCAACCAAATGTGCTATTGCGGGAATTGCGATGGGATTAATTAAAGAAGGTGAAAAATATTCTATACTATCAGATATTTCCGGAAATGAAGATCATCTTGGAGATATGGATTTCAAAGTTGCAGGTTCATCAAATGGAATAACTGCAATTCAGATGGATATTAAAATTCAAGGTTTATCTTTAGAAATTATGGAAAATGCTTTGAATCAAGCAAAAACCGGAAGATTAGAAATTCTTGGAGTTATGAATAGCGTTCTTCCAGAGCCAAAAAAAGAATTATCCATATATGCACCAAAACAATTAACTACACAAATAAATCCGGAAAAAATTGGAATGGTAATTGGACCTGGCGGAAAAATGATTCAAGGAATTCAAAAAGAGTTTGGTGTTGTTATTAATATCGAAGAAAACGGACTTGTATTTATTTCAGGTCAGCTTTCAGAAAATGTAAAAAAGGCAAAAGACAAAATCATTGGAATTACAGCCGAAGCTGAAATTGGTAAAACTTATGATGCAAAAGTAATTAAGATTATGGATTTTGGAGCTTTCTGTGAATTCCTTCCTGGACAGCAAGGTTTGCTTCATATTTCACAAATTGATGTTGTAAGAGTTAATAAAGTTGAAGATGTTCTTAAAGAAGGTGAATATATAAAAGTAAAACTTCTTAAAGTTGAAAATGGTAAATATAGTTTATCAAGAAAAGTATTATTAAAAGATGTGGAAACAGAAAAAAATAATACTGAAGAACAAGCAAACTAATATCTGATTCAAATTTTAGTATTTATTTAATTTGTTCTTTTTATTGTAATTTGATAAAGAAAGGAAAATCAAATGCAAATTGGTAAATTAAACGTTAACAGCCGGGCATTTTTAGCTCCCATGGCAGAAGTTACCGATTTTGTATTTAGAAAAATTGCAAAAGATTTTGGTGCTGGTTTAACATATACACAAATGGTAAGTGCCGAAGGTGTTTTAAAAAATAATTTTGAAACCCTAAGACTTTTTACTTTTAGTAGAAATGAAAAACCCATTGGTGTTCAGTTATTAGGAAATGATCCTGATATTTTAGGAAAAGCGGTTAGAGAAATTGTTAAGTATAAGCCGGATATTATTGATTTAAATTCGGGCTGCCCAGTTGAAAAAGTTTATAGTTGTAAAATGGGTTCATATTTACTTTCTCAACCTGAACAGCTTGGGAAAATAGTTAACCAAATGGTGAAAAATTCCGAAGGTATTCCTATTTCTGTAAAAATTAGGTTGGGACCAAAAGACAAAGTAAATGTAATTGATAATGCAAAAATAATTGAAGATAACGGAGCATCAGTAATTACAATTCATGCGCGGACTAGAAATGATCGGTATGAATCAGAAGCAGAATGGGAATGGATTAAAAAAGTTAAAGAAAATGTAAGCATTCCGGTAATTGGAAATGGTTCAATTTTCGTTGCTGAAGATGCAGTAAAAATGATTAATGATACAAAATGTGATGCTGTTCTTTTAGGACGCGGAGCTTTAGGAAATCCGTTCATTTTCAAACAAATTAATTATCTGCTTGATGGAAAAGAATATAAACCTACAATTTCTGAAATTTCTGATGTTGCACTTAATCATATAGAATTACTTGAAAAAGAACAGGGTTTTACAAAAAGTTTAGATAAAGCCAAAAAAAATGTAATTTGGTATTTTAAAGACCAAAATGGTGTTTGGGAATTAATAGATCGCTTATATATTGAAAATACTTTTGATGGAATAAAAACCGTTTTAAAAGATCATACAAAT
>JBGSKB010000458.1:0-4019 GCA_041741395.1 Melioribacteraceae bacterium | reverse complement strand
ATCCGTGCACATTTCAAAAAGGATATTGAAAAATCTGAACATCATTATAGAAAAATTACTGAGTTTCAGCGAAGTCTTGGAAACATTAAAAAAGAAGAAGAACCAGTTTCAACAAAAGTGCATGAAATTGTGGAAGTTGTTGAACCTGTTTATGAAAATGAAAAAGAAGAAATTGTAAATGTCGAAGTTGTTGAAGTTATAACTCCGATTATTGAAGAAACTACTATAGAAAATGTTGAAGAAAAAAATGTAGCAGAAGTTAATAAGGAAGCAGTTGTGCAGGCTGTATCTGTTGAAGAAAAAACAGGAAGTTTCAAAACTCAATCGGAATTAGAACTTCAGAAACGAAAATCCGGTTTGAAAATTGTTGGTAAAATGGATCTTCAATCAGATAGAAAACCAGTTAAACCATTAAGAGAAAAAGAAGTTTCCCAACCAAAAACTGTTGAAGAAGTAGCACCGGTTGTTGAAGAAAGTGAATTAGATGCAGACGGAAAAAAGAGGAAGAAAAAATTAAAAGCTAAAAATAAATCTAAGTCAATTGAAATAAGTGAAGAATCATTAAAAGCAAAAAAGAATAAAAAAGTTAAAAAGTTTGTTATTGATAAAAGAGAAGTTGATGCATCAATTAAAAGAACTATGCAAGGAGTGGGGAATACCGGTTTAAGCGGTAGAGCTGCTGTTAGGAAAAAGAAAAGAAAAGAAAAACATGAAATTGAAGAAGAAATTTTTGAGCAGAAGCAAATTGAAAAAAGTACAAAAATTTCGGTTACCGAGTTCATTGCTGTAAATGAATTAGCGAATTTGATGAAAGTATCTGTAAGTGAAGTAATTTCTAAATGTATTGGTTTAGGATTAATGGTTTCTATTAATCAAAGATTAGATGTTGAAACCATTACCTTAATTGCCGATGATTTTGGTTTTGAAGTTGAGTTTCAAGAAGAATATACCTCTGATGTACTTGCAGATAGTGATGATGCTGAAGATACATTAGAACCTAGATCACCGATTGTTACAATTATGGGCCATGTTGATCATGGAAAAACTTCTTTGCTTGATTATATCAGAAAAGCAAATGTTGTTGCTGGCGAAGCTGGTGGAATTACACAACATATTGGTGCTTATAAAGTTGAACTTGGTGAAGGGAAAGAAATTGCATTTTTGGATACTCCCGGTCACGAAGCATTCACAGCTATGCGTGCAAGAGGAGCGAAAGTTACAGATATTGTAATTTTAATTGTTGCCGCAGATGATGCAGTAATGCCCCAAACAGTTGAAGCAATTAATCACTCGCTTGCAGCTGGTGTACCAATTATTATTGCAATAAATAAAATTGATAAACCAGGATCAAATATTGATAAAATAAAACAACAATTAGCGGATAGAAAAGTATTAGTTGAAGATTGGGGTGGGAAATATCAGTGTGTAGAAATTTCTGCAAAGACCGGTTTAAATATTGATCTGCTTTTAGAAAAAATTCTTCTTGAAGCTGAATTACTTGATCTAAAAGCAAATTATAAACGATTAGCAAGAGGAACAGTAATTGAAACTCAATTAGATAAAGGAAGAGGAATTACATCAACAATTTTAATTCAAAAAGGAATTATGAGAGTTGGTGATCCGTTTGTTGCCGGAAATTATCACGGAAGAGTTAGAGCCATGTTCGATGAAAGAAATTCAAAAATTTCTGAAGCTGGTCCATCAACTCCTGTTTTAGTTTTAGGATTTGAAGGTGCCCCGCAAGCCGGTGATACGTTCGTTGTCGTTGAATCAGAAAGAGAAGCAAGAGAAGTTGCAATTAAACGTCAGCAATTACAAAGAGAACAAGATCAGCGTCAAGTTAGAATGGTTACATTAGATGATATTGCAAGCAGAATTGGTAAAGGTGAATTAAAAGATCTTCCACTTATTGTTAAAGGCGACGTGGACGGATCAGTTGAAGCTCTTTCGGATTCATTAATGAAATTGTCAAATAATGAAGTAAGAGTTCAAGTAATTCACAAAGGTGTTGGAGCAATTTCTGAAGGCGACGTTCTTTTAGCTACTGCATCAAGTGCAATAATTATTGGTTTCCATGTTAGACCAAATATAAATGCCCGCAGACTTGCGGAAAGCGAGAAAGTGGATATAAGATTATACAACATTATTTATGATGCAATCAATGAAGTTAAATCTGCACTTGAAGGAATGCTTTCACCAATTATTTCAGAAAAACTTGTTGCAACAATTGAAGTAAGAGAAACATTCAAAGTTCCTAAAGTTGGAACTATTGCCGGCTGTTATGTTCAAGAAGGTAAAATTTTAAGAAATAATAAAATTAGATTGTTTAGAGATGGAATAAAAATTTACGAAGGTCATCTTTCAACATTGAAAAGATTTAAAGATGATGTGCGTGAAGTTGATGCCGGTTATGAATGCGGATTAAACATCAATAATTTCAACGATATTAAAATTGGCGATGTTATTGAATCTTATGAACTTGTAGAAACTAAACAAAAACTTGAATAATGTCATTAAGACAAGAAAAAATATCGAACCTTGTAAAAGAAACATTAAGTTTAATTTTTTTGCAGAAAGTTAAAGACCCAAATCTTGGGTTCATTACAATTTTAAGAGCAAAAGTAAGTCCCGATCTTAAAAATGCCAATGTTTACATTTCAATTTATGAAAAAGAAAAACGTAAATATGTTATGGAACATATTGAATCAATAAAGGGATTTTTGAGATCAGAATTAGCAAAAAGAGTTAATTTAAGAATTACTCCGGAGCTGAATTTTTTCTTAGATGAAACTCAAGATTATGTTGATAAAATGAATGAGATTTTGAATTCGATTAAACATGATAATAACGAAAACCAAGACAAAGATTAATCCTTCCGAATTAACTGAAGGAGCTGTTCTTTTAATTGATAAACCGAAAAATAGATCTTCTTTTTTTGTTGTAAACGTTATAAGAAAAAAGTTTGGAATTAAAAAAGTTGGTCACGCTGGAACTTTAGATCCCGCGGCAACCGGTTTATTAATTGTATGTATTGGAAAAAAAACTAAAGAAATTAATCAATTTCAAGAAATGCATAAAGTTTATTCTGGAACAATTACTTTGGGAGCTTCAACAGTTTCTATGGATAGTGAAACAGAATTAACAAATGTAAAAGAAGTTAATAATTTAAATGTCGATAAAATTCTTGAAATTAAAAATTCTTTTTTAGGAGAAATTGAACAAATTCCGCCAATGTTTTCTGCAATAAAATATAAAGGAAAATCCCTTTATAAATATGCTAGAAAAGGAATTGAGATTGAAAGAAATCCAAGAAAAGTTTCAATATATCGTTTTGATATTAAAGAAATTAAAACTCCGGAAATAACTTTTGAAATTGAATGTTCAAAAGGAACTTATATTCGAGTTATAGCAAATGATTTTGGAATTAAAACCGGTTTTGGCGGGTATTTAAGCGAATTAAGAAGAACTCAAATTGGAGAATATAAAGTTGAAGATTCTTTCAGTTTGGAAGAAATTGATAAATTGGAAATTATAAACAACTAAATTTAAAAGTTTTTAAAGTATGGAAATTATTAGGGATATCAACAAAGAATTGCAACTAACAAGCAGTGTTGCTACAATTGGCACTTTTGATGGATTACATGTTGGTCACCTAAAAATAATTGAAAATCTGAAAAAGAAAGCAAATGAATTAAAGTTAAAAAATGTTGTAATTACTTTTTATCCACATCCAAGAGTTATATTAGATGAAGGAAATGAAGTAAAACTATTAACACCAATTGATGAAAAAATAAAACTCTTTGAAAAATTAGGGATTGATTATTTATATATTATTCCATTCACTAAAGAATTTTCAAAAAAAACATATCAAGAATTTGTTGAAGAAATTGTATTTGGGAAAACAAAAGCTAAATTTTTAATAATTGGTTATGATCATAAATTTGGAAAAAATAGAGAAGGTGACGGAAATAAATTACAAGAATATGTTGAAGGAAAAATTTTTGAAATGATAATTGTTG
>JBGSKB010000457.1:0-3695 GCA_041741395.1 Melioribacteraceae bacterium | reverse complement strand
TATGGGTTGATTCTTTTTGCCAATAATTCCGCAAGAATCAAACACAAATTCAAAGAAGGAAGAAATTTATTTGATTTTAAATCCGAACCAGATTTAGAATCACTTTTTACCAATTTGACGAAGAATAGAATTACAAGTTTTAGTACTGATTTTGTTATAAAGGATGAAAATAATTTTTATAGCGGATATTTATTAAATATCGAAAAAGTAATAATAAAGAACGAAGACGTTTTTATCATTTATATTGAATCTCAAGATAATAGAACAAGAATTACAAAAAAAATCAATTCTTATAATCAAGCTTTAGAATCAGTAAATGTTGGCGTTCTGCTTGCAGATAAAAATGCTAACATAAATTATCTTTCAACTTCCTTTGAAGAATTTTTACATAAAAATATTGAAGATGTTTATAACAAAAATTTAATTGAAGTTTTTAAAAAACATTTATCTGCACAAGAAATAATTGAACTTCAATATTCTGTTGATCATTATAAGAATTGGGTGAAAGTGATTTCGGATTTTTCAAACGACAGTGAAGTTTTATACAAAGAAATTAGATTAAATACTGTTCAAGACAATATTGATAAATCAATAAGTTTTATTGTTACCGCAAATGACATTACGGAACATATAAAACAAGCTCGTTTGCTGAAAATTTCAGAACAAAAACAGAAATCAATTATAAATAATATTTCCGACCCGATTTTAATTCTAAGAAAAGAAAAAAATATTTTAATTTTTGAAAATGCAAACAATAGTTTTTATGAAAATATTCTTTCAACTAAAAATGAAATAAAGCCGGAATCAAAAGTACAGGGTATTTTATCAGGAGATTTATTTAATTCAATAAATATATCACTGACAAATTTGAATAATTCAAACCGAATTCATTCACAATTTCATTTTACTTCTGAAAACAACAAAAGGTATTTAGGGAAAATTACCTTTACTGATGCTAATTCGGATCATATCAAACTCTTTATTATTAGCATGACTGATATAACCGAACAGTTGGAAATTGAGAGAAAACTTAGAGAAGCATATAAAAAAGAAATTAGTTTGAACAAATTAAAATCTACATTTCTCGCAAAAATGTCGCATGAAATAAGAACACCATTAAACGCAATTGTCGGATATTCTGATCTACTTGAAGATGATGTAAAAGCTAAAAATTTTGAATCATCAGCCCAAATGACAACTTATTTAAAAGAAGGAGTCAATCGATTACTTAAATTGGTGGATAATATAGTTGAAGTATCACTTTTAGAATCCGGAAATGAAGAGATTGAATTAACAGAACTTGATTTGAATTCGTTAATAAATTCAAACATAGATTATTGGTATGAGGAAGCGAAAGTTAAATCAATTCAATTTTCATTTGATCTTTCACAAAAAGAAATAACCATTTTTGCCAATGAAGAAAAATTAAATAAAGCAATTAATGAGATTGTTGATAATGCAATTAAATACAGCAATGAAAATGGAAAAATAATTATTTCTACTTTTGATAAACCGATATGCGGAACATTGTGCATAACAGATTTTGGAGTTGGAATTGACAAAAACAATCTTCAAAAAATCTTGCAAATTTTTGAACAAGGTGAAGATGTTGGATATACAAGAAAGTATGAAGGCGCAGGTTTAGGACTATCATTAGCAAATAAATTAATCTCTTACATGAAAGGTGAATTAATTATTACAAGTGAATTAACCAAAGGAACTTCTGTAAAAATAGTTTTACCCAAAGAGTAATCTTTTATTCTAACAATTTTAGAAATCATTTCATTTTAACTTCAAGCTTATCAAAAAAAAATTATCCACAGAAAAATTGAAATTAATAATTTTCACTTTCTTCTCTTTTAATCATTTTAACTTATCTTTAAACCTTTCATGTTGTTATTAATTATTAGGTTGATTTCGTTGTTAAGAAAAGATTATTTTTATAAACATAAAATCAAAATGCTAACGAAAATCCAAACTGTGTATGAAAAATAATGTATTACTTTGGATTCTTGCCTTTGTAATTACTGCATCTACTGCTGTTTATCAAAGAGTAACTGGTCCAACTTATCCAATAGCCGGCAAAATGGATTTCAATAAAAAAGAAATTAATTACAAACTTGCAAGATCACATGGTGGATTAACGGATCATGAAGTGAAAATTATTATTAATGACGAAAATATTTCTGGTAATTTATTTTACAAAAGATATAAAACTGCTGATGGTTGGCAGAAAATATCGATGAAAAATATTAACGGAGAATTGGTCGGAAACTTACCACATCAACCGCCGGCGGGTAAATTACAATATTTTGTTGAATTAAATCCTCAAGGTTCAATTATTAAAATTCCTAATGATCACCCTGTAATTATTCGCTTCAAAGGTGATGTACCAAATTATATTCTAATTCCACATATATTTGCTATGTTCATGGGAATGCTTTGGTCAACCAGAACAGGGTTAGAATATTTTAATAATGGGAAAAACATTCGCAATCTTACAATATTAACTCTTGCATTTCTTATTGTTGGCGGATTTATTTTAGGACCAATAATGCAAAAATTTGCTTTTGGTGAATATTGGACGGGCTTTCCGTTTGGTATTGATTTAACTGATAATAAAACACTAATAACAATTTTAGGTTGGATTATTGCTTTTTTAATGTATAAAAAAAGTAAAAATCCTAAACTTTGGGCTGTTTTTGCATCTATATTATTACTTGTAATTTACCTTATTCCTCATAGTGTTTTAGGCTCAGAGCTGGATTATAACAAACTCGATAAACAAAAAAAATCAATAGAAAGATCAATAGAATAAAGGAAAAGTATGAAAATTGCATTCAAAATATTACTCATATTATTATCATTTAATTTTTTGGTTGCTCAACAGAATAACCAAACTTTTATATCACTAAGAAATACTGGAGTAGAAAAGTTTCAAGAAAAATTTTCTGAATATGACGGAAGAGGAACAATAATTTTAGTTTTAGATACCGGCGTTGATATGGGAGTTGATGGACTTACTTCAACTTCTACCGGAGAAGTTAAAGTTATAGATGTTCAAGATTTTACCGGACAAGGTGATATTTCATTTTTCAATGCAGAAATTGATGAAGAAAATGATGTTGAATATTTTGTGAATGAAGAAAAGGGTTATAAAATTTCTGGCGTAAATAAATTGAAAATGAAATCAATTGATGATAGTTACTTCATTGGGGTAATTGAAGAATCACATTGGAAAAATTCCGGTTCTGGTGTTGATGATATTAATGGCAACAAAAAAAATGATGATAAATTTTATTTTGTAACATTTCAAACACAGAATGACGGAGAAAAATTCTGGGTTGTTTTCATAGACCTTAATGGAAACGGAACCTTGGAAGATGAAAAGCCGCTGAGAAATTACAAAGAGAAATTTGATTCATTTACATTTCCAATTGAAAACGGTTTACCCGGTTTTACACTTGGCTTAAACATTTTTCCGGAAACTAAAATTGTGAGTTTTTATTTTGATGATGGTTCGCATGGAACTCATTGTGCAGGAATTTCTGCCGGAAATAAAATCGGTAATAATGAATTATATGGAATTGCTCCAGGCGCAAAAGTTATGGGATTAAAACTGGGCAATAACAATTTTGCCGGCGGTGCAACAGTAACTGAAAGCATGAAAAAAGCTTATTTATATGCTGATAAAA
>JBGSKB010000456.1:0-6655 GCA_041741395.1 Melioribacteraceae bacterium | reverse complement strand
AGAAATTATTATCAAAAGGAGTTGATGTAAAATGAGTACTTCAGCAATTATTATGATGTTAATAGCATGGTTAGTAATTATTTTTTTCACCGTGAAATTTTTTATTAAAATTTTGAAAACACCGCACAAAGATGAATAGTATTATACGAATTTTAAGTGAATTGCTTTAGTGTAATTCACTTTTTGCTCAAATGAATGTGCAGATTATCCACAACAATTGACTTTCAATACACTTTCAATCAATACATCTTTATAAAATCTTTATACTTTTTCCCAACCATTTAACAGCATCTTTATAACTAACACCGTAATTTTTATTAACAAAAAAGGTGTAAAATGTTAGAAGATATTTCTTTAGTAATTGCATTAATTCTCTTAATATATCTTGTTTATACTTTCATTAAACCAGAAAAATTTTAAAAGGAATAACTATGAATGTTTTCTTAGATCTTTTTCAGTTTGTAATATTTTTAGGTTTATTAACTTTCATTTCATTCTATCTGGGAAATTATATCTACAAAGTAATAATTGGCGAAAGAAATTTTCTTAGTCCATTATTATTAAAGCTAGAAAAATTTATTTATAAATTATGTGGAATAAATGAACTTGAAGAAATGTCGTGGAAAACTTATCTGCATTCAATACTGTATTTGAGCTTTATTAGTTTTATTGTGGTATTAGTGATGCAATTATTTCAGCAATATCTTCCTCTTAATCCGCAAAACCTAAAAAATGTTGAATTTTTCCTTTCGTTAAACACGGCAATAAGTTTTATTACAAATACAAATTGGCAATCATATTCTGGAGAAACAACACTAAGTTATTTTGTTCAGATGGTTGGACTTACCGTACAAAATTTTGTTAGTGCCGCAGTTGGCATAGCTGTGCTTGTAGCTCTGTCAAGAGCAATATCAATTCGAATGGGAAACTCAGTTGGTAATTTTTGGGTAGATATAACAAGAATTACACTTTACTTATTATTACCATTGTCAGTCGTTCTATCTTTAATTTTAATCAGTCAAGGAACAGTTCAAACATTTTTGCCATATATAATTGCTCAAACACTTGAGGGAATACAACAAATTATACCTTTGGGACCAGCAGCCTCACAAATTGCAATTAAGCAACTTGGAACTAATGGCGGTGGATTTTTTGGAACAAATAGTGCTTTCCCTTTTGAAAATTTTACACCTTTATCAAATTTTCTTCAAGTATTTTCAATTTTACTTATTCCCGCTGCACTTGTATTTACTTTTGGAAAATTACTTGGAAACAAAAAACATGCGTGGTTGATTTTTGGTGCAATGATGTTTTTATTTATATGCGGAGTAATAATTTCTTACTGGTCAGAAATTACACTATCCACTACATTTCAAACTTCCCAATTACTTGAAGGTAAAGAAACAAGATTTGGAGTTTTTAATAGTGTGTTATGGTCAGTAGCAACAACAGTTGCATCAAATGGATCTGTTAATTCTATGCATAGTAGTTTATCTCCTCTTTCTGCATTTGTAGCATTATTAAATATTCAACTCGGAGAAATTATTTTTGGAGGAGTTGGTTCCGGTTTGTATGGAATGTTTTTGTTTATTCTGCTCACAGTTTTTATTTCAGGATTAATGGTTGGCAGAACTCCAGAATATTTTGGTAAAAAAATTGAAGTGGCTGAAATTAAATGGGCAATTATCGGGATTCTAATTCCAAGTTTAGTAATTTTATTTTTTACTGCAATAGGCGTAACATCAAATCAAGGATTATCGAGTTTATTAAATAAGGGACCACACGGTTTTTCTGAAATTCTCTACGCATTTACATCTGCAGCTGGAAATAATGGAAGCGCCTTTGCTGGTTTAAATACAAATACTGTTTTTTACAATCTTATGATTGGGCTTGGAATGCTACTTGGAAGATTTGGTGTAATAATACCGGTTCTTGCAATTTCTGGAAGTCTTGTTAAAAAAAATATTTCACCTGAAACGCAAGGAACATTACCAACAAACAATTTTCTTTTTGCTTTCTTATTACTTTCTGTCATAATGATAATGGGAGCATTAACATTCTTTCCAGCATTATCTGTAGGACCAATTCTAGAGCATTTAATAATTCAATCTGGATTAACACTTTAATTTAATTACAAATAAAAAACAAGAAATTATTATGAGTACAAAACACGAAATACCACTATTTGAAAAGAAAATAATTCTGAGTTCAATATATGATTCTTTTAAAAAGCTAAATCCATTATACCTTATAAAAAATCCAGTAATGTTTATTGTTGGTGTTGGTGCAATACTAACAACAATAATTTTTATTACTGATCTATCAGCAAAAGGATTCGATTCATTTACTTTTCAAATTGCTATTTGGCTTTGGTTTACGATACTTTTTGCAAATTTTGCTGAAGCTATTGCTGAGGGTAGAGGAAAAGCTCAAAGTGAAAATTTACGAAAATCAAGAACAAATACGGCAGCAAGAAAACTAGTTAATAATGAAGAAATAAGAATTTCTGCGATTGATTTACGAGCTGGAGATATTGTAATTTGTGAAACCGGTGATTTAATTCCAGCAGACGGAGAAGTAATTGAAGGTGTTGCCAGTGTTGATGAATCACCTATTACTGGAGAATCTGCACCTGTTATCAGAGAAAGCGGTGGAGATAGAAGTGCTGTTACTGGTGGCACAAAAATACTTAGTGATAAAATTATAATTAAAATTACTTCTAATCCAGGTGAAACTTATATTGATAAAATGATATCACTTGTTGAAGGTGCAAAACGTAAAAAAACTCCTAATGAAATTGCTCTATCTATTTTATTATCAGGACTCACAATTATATTTCTTGTTGTTGTTCTAACTTTAAAATCATTTTATATTTTTTATCAAAATACTCAATCGCAAAATATTGATATCGTCACTCTTCCAGTTTTAATTGCCCTACTTGTTTGTTTGATACCTACAACAATTGGCGGATTACTAAGTGCGATTGGAATTAGTGGGATGGACAGATTATTAAAACACAATGTAATCGCAATGAGCGGTAGAGCAGTTGAAGCAGCTGGAGATATTGATGTACTCCTTCTTGATAAAACTGGAACTATTACACTTGGAAATAGAATGGCAACCGAATTTATTCCAACCCCAGAAATAGATGAAAATTATTTAGCAAGTGTTGCACAACTAGCTTCTTTGTCTGATGAAACTCCGGAAGGAAGATCTATTGTTGTACTTGCAAAAGACAAATTTGGAATTCGCGAGAGAAACATAAATGAACTTAATGCAAAATTCATTCAATTCAGTGCAAAGACTCAAATGAGTGGTGTAAATATAATTTCGAAAGATGGTTTACAAGATAGAATTATTCGAAAAGGTTCACTTGACGCAATAAAGAAATATATTTCTGAAGAAACGAATATCAATATTATGACCCAGACAGATTATATGTTCACTCAAATGATTGGAATTGATATTGCAATGGCTGGTGGTACACCATTAGTTGTTGTTGAAAACAAAAAAATTTTAGGTTTAATACAGCTAAAAGATGTTGTTAAAGGTGGAATAAAAGAACGCTTTGAACAATTACGAAAAATGGGAATTAAAAGCGTTATGATAACTGGTGATAACCAACTTACCGCAACGGCAATAGCAGCCGAAGCTGGAGTTGATGATTTTATAGCACAAGCTAAGCCAGAAGATAAATTGTTTAAAATTCGTGAGGAACAATCAAAAGGTAAAATGGTTGGAATGATTGGCGATGGAACTAATGATGCTCCAGCACTTGCACAAGCAGATGTTGGAATTGCAATGAATAGCGGAACTCAAGCTGCGCGTGAAGCTGGTAATATGATTGATCTTGATAGCAGTCCAACTAAATTAATTGAAGTTGTTGAAATTGGCAAACAGCTTTTAATGACGAGAGGTGCATTAACAACATTCAGTATTGCGAATGATGTAGCTAAATATTTTGCAATTATACCGGCAATTGCAGTTTCACTATTTGCCGCAAACTCAATTGATGGTCCACTATCCACCTTAAATATTATGCGGCTTGCTACGCCACAAAGTGCAATACTCAGCGCAGTAATCTTTAATGCACTAGTTATAATTGCATTAATTCCACTTGCTTTGAAAGGGATAAAATATAGACCAGAAGGAGCGGCAACAATATTAAAAAGAAATATGTTGTATTATGGAATTGGTGGATTAATTATTCCATTTATTGGAATAAAAATAATTGATCAAATAATTAATTTTGTCGGTTTGGTATAAGTGTAATAATAATTGGAACTGAAATGAGAAAAGAAATATATACATCAATTAGAATTTTTGTTATAATTTCAATACTTACCGGAATTATATATCCAATTCTAATAACTTTTATTGGACAAATAATTTTTCCTTTTCAAGCAAATGGATCAATAATAAAAAAGGAAAATAAAATTATTGGTTCACTTTTAATTGGTCAAAATTTTACAGATAGTATTTATTTTCATTCACGACCATCCGCTATCAAATATAATCCAGTGCCATCGGGTGCAAGTAATCTTGGATTGTCAAATAAAATACTAAAAGAACAAGTAATAACGCGAAAAGAAGAGTTTTTAAAATACAATTTATTTAATGATTCCATTAATGTTCCATCAGAAATGTTGTTTGCTTCCGGTAGTGGTGTTGATCCTCATATTTCAAATGATGCAGCAAAATTACAAATTATTAGAATTCTTAATTCAAGAAAAATCAATCTAAACAACGTTAAAATATTATCAAACATTGTTGATTCTCTTACAGAATATCCGCAGTTTGGCATATTAGGAAATCAAGTTGTTAATGTTTTTGCACTAAATTTAAAACTAGATGAAATGGTACGAAATGGAAAACTCTGAATTAAATCGTCCAAATCCAGATGCATTGTTAAATAAAATAATTCAGAAAGAAGAGAAAGTTGCAAAAGGTAAGCTAAAAATATTTTTTGGAATGTGCGCAGGCGTTGGTAAAACCTATTCAATGCTTCAAGCTGCACAAAGAGCAAAAATTGATGGAATAGATATAGTAGTTGGAATTGTTGAAACACATAATCGAATTGAAACTGAAGAATTATTGGATGGTTTAGAAATAATTCCATTAAAACAAATAACATATCGCGGTTCTATTTTCAAAGAACTAAGTATTGATGAAGTTTTAAAACGTAAACCCACTCTTGTTCTTATTGATGAACTTGCACATACAAATATTCATGGTAGCCGCCATTTAAAACGATATCAAGATGTTTTGGAATTGCTAAATAACGGAATTGATGTTTTTACAACTCTTAATGTTCAGCATATTGAAAGTCGATCTGAAATTGTAAAAAAAATAACCGGTACAACAATCCGTGAAACGGTTCCAGATTCTATTCTTGATGAAACTTTCGAAATTGAACTTGTTGATATCACACCGGATGAGCTTTTACAAAGATTAACAGATGGTAAAATTTATACTGCTGAAAGATCAAGACAAGCAATTGAAAATTTTTTTAGAAAGGGAAATTTAACTGCTCTACGAGAAATGTCTTTAAGAATTACCGCTGAAAGAGTTGATAAAGATTTAAGAGACTATAAAAATGATAAAAATATTTTTGATATTTGGAAATCAGGACAGCGAATAATGTGTGCTATTTCTACAAGTCCATATTCAGCCGATTTAATTAGGTGGACACGCAGATTAGCTTATTCACTGGAAGCTCCATGGATTGCAGTTTATGTTGAAACCGATAAAAAAATTTCCGAAGACAATAAAAATATTTTATTACAGAATTTCAAACTTGTAAAAGAACTTGGCGGAGAAATTATTACAACTCAAGATGTCAATCTTATTTCTGCTTTAGTTAGAGTTGCTAAAGAAAATAATATTAGTCAGATTATAATTGGAAAAACACGTAAACCGAAATTTTTAAGATTAATAACATTTACAGATTTTATAAGTCAATTAATTAAAGCAAGTGGAGATATTGATATAAATGTTGTTGGTGGTGATAAAAATGATGATTCAAATACTTTAAACAAATTTAAATTCCATTCATCACCATCCAAGTATTTTTGGGCAACAATTATTATTGGATTCATTAGTTTACTATTTTATTATTTGCAGAATATAATTGGCTACCAGATTGTGTCGTTATTTTATCTGCTTTTAATTATAATACTTCCAATTTTCAGCTTTGGTTTTGGTCCTATTTTATTAGCTGCATTGCTAAGCGCTTTAAGCTGGAATTTTTTCTTTATTCCTCCTCATTTTACTTTTCACATTGAAAAAGCTGAAGATGTCTTTATGTTTGTTCTGTTTTTTATTGTTGCTTCAGTTTCGGGGTTTTTATCAACAAAAGTTAGAACCCAGCAAGAACTCCTAAGAAATAAGGAAAAACGAATTTCTATTCTTTATAATCTATCCAAACGTTTATCAAGTGCGCTTAATATAAATGAGATTGCTGAAATAATTGTAGAAGAAATGAATAATATATTATTAGCAAATGTTGTTGTTATTTTTGCCGAATCGGAAAAAAAATTAAATGCAAAACCTCATTCTGCAAGTTCTCTTACAATTGATGATAATGAATGGGGTTTTGCTCAATGGGCATTTACTGCAAACCAAATAACCGGAAAATTCACATCAACATTACCTG
>JBGSKB010000455.1:0-2003 GCA_041741395.1 Melioribacteraceae bacterium | reverse complement strand
GATATAGCTATATGTATTACAAGTTACACAAGGCTATATTTATTAAATTTCTTTAATCTTTTATATTATTGCTGCAATTACTGATTGGTATGATGGCTGGCTTGCAAGAAAATTCAATTATATCACAACTTGGGGAAAGTTTATGGATCCTCTTGCTGATAAAATTTTAACTTCTACGGCTTTCTTCGGATTTGTAATTATTGGAGTTTTACCATTATGGATGGTTATAATTGTCGTGTTTAGAGATTTGTTTGTTACAAGTTTAAGACTTTTTGCCGAGTGGAAGAAAAAAACTTTTACCACAAATTATCTTGCAAAAATTAAAACTTTCATTCAAATGATATTTATTTTCTATTTACTAATTGTTTTTACATTAAAAGAAAATCAATTCTTAAAAGATAATTTTTCCAATCTTATAGAATACTTAACAAATCAAAACCTAATATATTTTTCAATGCTTTCAATAACTGTTTATACGTTTATAACCGGAGTAGTTTATATTTATCAAAACAGAATTTTGATTAGCAGAATTATTTTCACAAAATGATTCAAATAAAAAAAATAATTGGATCTGGCTTGTATACTGGATTTTTCCCAAAAGTTCCGGGAACTTTTGCAAGTTTAATTGCACTTTTTTTTTATTTAATTCCCGGTTTTGAAAATCCTTATTTTCTGATTTCAGCAATAATTATTTCAACTTTAGTAGGAATTCCAATTGGAAATCATTTTGAGAAAACGTATGGAAAAGATCCTCAAATTTTTACGTTAGACGAATTTATTGGGACATGGATTTCCTTACTTTTTATTCCTAAAGTTTATTACTTCATAATTCCAACATTTATTATCTGGAGAATTCTTGATATTCTTAAACCTTATCCCGCAAATATTTCTGAAAATCTAAATGGCGGAATAGGAATTATCCTTGACGACATAATTTCTGGAATGTATTCCTTAATAATTATGCATATATTTATAACCATATTTTTTTGATAAAATGAGCATAAAATGAAAATTCACATTCTTACAATTGGTGATGAAATTTTAATTGGACAAACACTTAATACTAATGCTGCATTTATCGGCGAATTGTTAAACAACAATAATTACACAATTTCAAGCTCTTCAGTTGTTGGTGATAAGACAGATCAAATTGTTGAAGAAATTGAAAAATCGTTTAAAAATAATGATATAGTTTTGTGTACTGGCGGATTAGGCCCAACAAATGATGATGTAACTCTTCACGCCGTTACGGAAGTTTTTAAAACTGAATTAGTAGAAAACCAAGAAATTTTAAATGATATAAAATTATTTTTTCAGAAAAGAAACAGAAAATTAACTGAAATAAATAAGCAGCAAGCGTTAGTTCCCAAAATTGCAACTCCAATAAAAAATAATAACGGAACCGCACCCGGAATTTTTATTCAAAATGATAAAAAAATATTTGTAGCATTGCCCGGTGTTCCGCTTGAAATGAGAGCAATGATGGAAGAATTTGTACTTCCCAAAATTCAAGAAATTCTACCAAGTCAATTTATTAAAAAGCAAACAACATTATTAACTACCGGAATGCCCGAATCTTATCTCTATGAAGAAATTAAAACAATTGAGGGAGTTATTGAAAAAGGGAATTTAGCATTTTTACCAAGTCAATTTGGAGTAAAAATTAGAATTACCGCAATCGATAAAGATGAATCGGTTGTTAATGAAAGAATTTTTGAAGTTGAACAACAAATAAGATCAAAAGTTGGAAGATACATTTACGGAAAAGATAATCAGTCATTAGAAGAAGTTGTTGGAAAATTATTGAAAGAACGAGGTTTAACAATTGCAGTTGCCGAATCTTGTACCGGCGGTTTAATTAGTAGTAGAATAACAAATGTAAATGGAAGCAGCAAATATTTTGAACGCTCAATGATTACATATAGCAATGGCGCAAAAGTAGAATTACTTGGAATCGATGAAGACTTATTAATGAAATATGGCGCTGTAAGTTTAGATGTTGC
>JBGSKB010000454.1:0-7370 GCA_041741395.1 Melioribacteraceae bacterium | reverse complement strand
TAACAATTCACCGGAAATTAATAATGTTTTTAGAAAAACCGGATGAGCTGAAACTGCAAAAGAAAAAATCGGTAAAGTTGCAGCAATAATATATGCATTCTTTTTTGAAGTATGAGCAATTGCTAAAATTAACGCTAATCGCATTGGTTCTAAAAAATAAATTGGCAATGCAGTTAAGTGAGAAAGAGCCGGAACAAAATAAATAAATGAAATAGCTAAAATATCAAACACAGAATTTTTAACTATTTCCTTTTGACTAATTTTTCCTAATAAAGCTTCCATTTTCCAATCCTAAGGTTTTTCTTGTACTAAATATAATATATTTATATTTTAATATAAACCAAAAGAGATATTTTTATCTAATTTTTCTATGGAGAATTTTTATGAACCGAAGAGATTTTTTTAAGAAAAGTTCTTATACTGGAATTGTAGCATACACTTATTTTTCTTTTGGGGATAAGCTTAATCTTTTTGCAAATAATAAAACTACAAATACCGAATTGTATGATTTAGTTGCAATTAAAGGTGGAGAGCCCGAAGCTATGTTTGATGAAGCAATTAAAACTTTAGGCGGAATGAAAAATTTTGTAAAGAAAAATCAGACAGTTGTTATAAAACCAAATATTGGCTGGGATACAATCCCCGAAAGAGCTGCAAATACAAATCCAAAATTAATTACACAAATTGTTAAACATTGTTTTGATGCTGGTGCAAAAGATGTTTACGTTTTTGATCACACTTGTGATAATTGGAATAAATGTTACTCAAACAGCGGAATTGAAAAAGCTGCAAAAGACGCCGGTGCAAAAGTTGTTCCAGGAAATAGTGAAAGTTATTATCAAGAAGTTGAAATAAAAAATGGCAAAAGTTTAAAATCAACATCTGTACACGAACTAATTTTAGAATCTGATGTTTTTATAAATGTGCCAATTTTAAAAAGTCACTCAAGTGCAGAACTTACTATTGCTATGAAAAATTTAATGGGAAATGTTTGGGATAGAGGATTTTGGCACCGAAATAATTTGCATCAATGTATTGCTGATTATTCAACTTTTAGAAAACCGGATCTAAACATTGTTGATGCATATTTTGTTATGAAAAAAAATGGCCCGCGCGGAGTTTCAGTTGATGATGTAATTACTTTAAAATCTCAAATTATTTCTACAGATATTGTTGCTGCCGATTCTGCTGCTGCAAAATTATTTGGCAAAGAACCAAGCGATATCAATTACATAAAAATTGCTGATGAAATGAAAATTGGAATTATGGATTTATCTAAATTAAATATTAAGAGAATCATACTTTAGATATGAATCTTCAAATTCTTAAAAAAATTAGAGTAGTAATTTCATTAATATTTTTCGTTTCATTTTTAATTTTATTTTTCGATTTGTCTTTTACAACACAATCGGTATTTTCAAAATATCCACTTTATTTTCAATTTATTCCCTCATTGCAAAAATTTATTACAGCTTTTTCTTTTGCTTCTGCTGGATTTATTTTAGTAATTTTTCTAACTTTTTTTTTCGGAAGAATTTATTGTTCTACTGTTTGTCCGTTGGGAATTTTACAAGATATAATTATTTTTTTCAAAAAAAAGATTAAGAGAAGTAATTATAAATTTTCCGCAGCATGGGAAAAAACTCGAAACACAATTTTAATACTTACGGTAATTCTATTTTTATTTGGAATTTCATTTGGGATAAATTTACTTGATCCTTACAGTAATTTTGGTAGAATTTTAGCAAATATTTTTCGACCAATAACAGTCGAAATTAATAATCTAATTTCTTTCCTTTTCGAAAAAATAAATTTGTACATTGTAAATCCGTTAGAATTTTCGGGATTAAATTTATTTTCTTTGGTTTTTTCTATTTCAATTTTTGTTTTAATTTTTTGGTTCAGTATTAAATATGGAAGATTGTATTGCAATTCTGTTTGTCCCGTTGGAACTTTTTTAGGAATACTATCAAAAGTTTCCCTTTATAAAATTGCATTAATAGAACAAAACTGTATTTCTTGCGGTGATTGTGAAACAGTTTGCAAATCGAATTGTATTGAATCAGAAACTCAAAAAGTTGATTTCAGCAGATGTGTAGGATGTTTTAATTGTTTTGATATTTGCCCTTCAATTGGAATTAGTTATGTGCAACGATACACAACGAAATCCAAAGGAAAATCTAGTTTAATAAAAAATTCTACACGACGAAATTTTCTAAAAAATATTGGAATTTTTTCTTTTGGTGCAAATTTAATTCTTAAAGCACAACAAAAGATTGAAGTTTACAAAGACAGTAAGATCCCAGTAATTAGAAACACACCAATTTCTCCACCGGGCTCAATTTCAATATCAAATTTTAATAGTAAATGTACAGCTTGCAGTTTGTGTGTTGCAAGTTGTCCAACACAAGTTTTACAGCCATCTTTTTTGGAATACGGGATGTTGGGAATAATGCAACCTCGAATGGATTATTTAACAAGTTACTGCAATTTCGATTGTGTAATTTGTTCGGAAGTTTGTCCAACTGGTGCAATATTGCCGCAAAAATTGGAAAAGAAACAACTAATTCAACTTGGGAAAGCCAAATTTGTAAAAGAAAATTGTGTTGTTTTTTCTCAGAAAACTGATTGCGGTGCTTGTGCAGAACACTGCCCCACAAAAGCTGTGGAAATGATTATTGATAAAACTGTAAATTTAAAAGCTCCATTTTTAAACGAAGAAATTTGTATTGGTTGTGGTGCTTGCGAACATGCTTGTCCAACAAAACCATACAAAGCAATATATGTTGAAGGAAATGAAAAACATATTTTTGCAAAAAAACCGAAAACAGAAAAATTAAATGAAAAAGTTGATTACAAAGAAGATTTTCCTTTTTGAAAAACATTAAAAATGAAGAAACGTATAAACATTGAAACAAAAAAAATGTAGAAAAGAAAAATGAAAAATTATCTTTTCTAATTTTTAAGATTTTAAGAATAAGAAAAAACACTAAAAAAGTGAAAAGCTTGCCCACCAATCTTTTGGGTGAGTGAAAAATAAACCTCCGAGGTTTTGACCTGCACATTGCAACGGAAAACCTCGGAGGTTTTTGGTTGTGAAAAATGAATTTTTGTGTCATCCCTAGCAAAGCAAGAATTTATAAAAAACAAATATACAATCTTGCATTTTTTTAGTACTGATAGTTTTAAGTGCGTATTTTAGGTTTTTCATATTTCACTTTTCACATTTCACATCTTACGTTTCTACATATTTATTTACTTGCGTTTAACATCCACAAAGATTTCTCCAGCCATGCTACATTTCCATCAGCTAACGCTTGAGTTGTTAAATCATTTTTACTTGCCGAAATTTCTGATGTTTTCTTAAACTCTCTTAAAAGATATGAAAAATCATTGATTAAATTATTTATTACTTCTGCAGCAGTAAATTCAACTTTTGTTTCTTCGGTAATTTTTGCAGTTTCCAAGTAACCCTTTAAAGTTGTTAAAGGTTTTCCGCCAATTTGTAAAATTCTTTCCGCAATATCATCATATTGTTTTGCGAAATAATCGTAATATTCTTCTGTTGCGCTATGTATTCCAAAAAAGTGCGGACCTCTTACATTCCAATGAAAATTGTGAAGTTTTACATATAAAACTTGGACATCAGCCAAATTTTGATTTAGCTGGTTAATAATCATTTCCATTTTTACTCCGATAATTTATTTTAGATAATAATAATTATTGTTTATAATTAAAAAATATGCCGTATCTTATAAATACGGCTTCATATTAATTTATAATGATTTTTTACTGAAATACCAATCTGTATATTCGTAACCTTCATCTTTGCGTTTTGTTTGTGCTTCTTGCGTTTGCGGTGGTGGAACTATAACTTTTTCGCCCGGTTTCCAATTTTCCGGAGTTGCAACTCCAAATTTTTGACTTGTCTGCAAAGCTTCAACTATTCTTAAAATTTCATCAATACTTCTTCCATTTGTTAAAGGATAATATATCATTGATCTCAAAATTCCGTCAGCATCAATTATAAAAACTGCACGAACCGCAGAAGTATCTGAAGCTCCGGGATGAATCATTCCGTAAGCTTTTGCAACTTTCATGTTTAAATCATCAATAATTGGGAATGGGATTTCTACTCCAAAATTATCTTTAATATTTTTTACCCAAGCCAAATGTGAATAAATGCTGTCTATGCTTAATCCAATTACTTGTGTGTTTAAAACTTTGAACTTATCATTTTTTTGAGCAAAAGCTAAAAATTCTGTTGTACAAACCGGAGTAAAATCAGCTGGATGTGAAAATAATACTACCCATTTTCCTTTTAAATCTGATAATTTTATCATTCCGTGAGTAGTTTTTGCGTTAAAATCTGGTGCCGGTTCATTAAGTCTTGGTAAACTAAAAACTTGTGTTTCTTCCATTTGTAACTCCTTATTTTGCAAGTGATTAAATTTATTTTATCTATATGATGAAGGGATTTTTAAAAGGATTCAATAATTATTAGATAATAATAATTCTTAATTAGCTAATTTCTGCAATCACTGCAAATTACATTAAATTGAATATTGTAATTAATAAAACTATACTCCGAAACCATTTCTGGTAATTTCAAATTATCTAATTCTGGTTCGGAAACATCAACAATTTTTTTGCATTTTACGCAAACAATATGGTGATGATTTTCAATTTCTGCTTCATAACGAACTGTTTCGTGTAAAGGAGTAACTATGGAAATTATTCCTTTTTCTTCAAAAGTTTCTAAAGTTTTATAAACCGTTGCAAGAGAAATTGTTGGAAAATCATGTAAAATTTGTTTGTGAAGAGTTTCTGGTTTTGGGTGTGATTTATCATTAATTAGCGCTTTATAAATTGCTAATCTTTGAGGAGTAACGCTTAAAGCATTATCTCTGCATTTTGTGATAAAGTTATCTATTTTTTTTTGAATTTCCATTTTCTAAAATTATTATTAGTTGATAATTATTATTGGATAATATAATAAATTTTAGATGTGTTATCAAGTTTAGGATTAATAAAAAAAGGGTAAAATTGCTTTTACCCTTTCGAATTTAAATAATATTGAGTTGTTAGTGATTTGCCACTATTTTGTAGCTTTTTGTACATTTCTCCGCATTACAAAACTCCAAATAAAAGTTTGGTGAACTTTTATCTTCCTTTTTCTCCACTATTTGTGCGGAAAAACCTTGTGCAGTATGTCGATCAATTAACAACTTAAAATATTTAGAGGCAATTCTGTTTGCTTCTTCAAGAGTGATGTTGGTCATTAATTCTCCTGAGTTAATAATTGTTCAGAACAACCGTAGATGATAATCGGCATCTTCTTTAAAAAATTAAATTAATTTAGAAAGCGGCAATTCTATAATTACTTCTACACCTTCATTTAATTTGCTTTTAAGTGTAAATCTGCCGTTATTAATTTTTAGCAACAAATCCGTTAAAATTAATCCTAATCCGGTACCTTTTATCCCATTTGTCGAATTTAAAGTAATATCTTCATTTACTTTAAATAATTTCGACATTTGTTCTTCGGGAATTCCAACTCCAAAATCTTTAACAACAATTTTAACAGATTCATTAAATTCATCAACTTCACAATAAATTAAAATTTTATCTTTACTTCCCGAATGAATAACGGCATTCTCTAAAATGTAATAAAATATTTTATTAAGAGATTCGGAATCCGCTTTAACAATTATTTGTGAATCACTATCAAAAATTAGATTTTGCGTACTAAATTTATGAGAAATTACTTTAAAAGATTTATTTATTTGTTCAACTAAATCTAAATTCTCAATATTAATTTTCACTTTTCCGGTTTTGTAATAAATCCACTCAAAAAATCTTTCTAAATACTTGTTTGTAAAATGCGCTGATTTTAGAATTTCATTAAGATAAAATTTTCGTTCTTCATCATCAAGCTGTTCATAATCTTCAAAAAGCAAATCAGAAAAACCCAATAATGTTGTAAACGGATTTTTAATATTGTGCGAAATAATAGAAAAAAATTCGTTATTCTCTTTAGAAGCCGGAATTCCAACCATTAATTCTGAAGATGTATTTCCAAAATCTTTAATATTTGTTAAACGATCAAAATAACTATCCATTTTTCACTTTACTTCCAATTTTACAATTTTTCAATTAGACATTTATTTTTGCCGAAATGTTTAACTTTGAAAAAAAATGTTTTCGATGTAAGTTTTGAGTTTAATTTGCTGCTCTTCGTTTGCGTATCTTTTTTCAATAACTTTATTACACCTCATGAGAATTTTTTTGAAATTGCCGTTTCTTCTGCTCTCTTCTGGTGTTTCCCTAATGTTAAGTTCCTTCTCTACCTCTTGCAATAAAATATATGCAGATAAAGAAGTTTCGTAATATAGCTCCATTATTAATACTCCCCATTGTTAATTATGAAACTTGCCGGTTTTGTTAATTTGATAATTATCATTTTTTGGGTGATTAGTTGCAATAACTATACCAAGCAAACTGAAATATTTTTTTTGAAAAATATTTTATTTATTGTTGATTTATTATCAGCAATTTTGAGAAATAACTTTGATTTTGGCGTGAAAACGAAATGTGTCAATCTTTATTTACGGATTTTAAGACTACATATTATCCACTTTTGGAGCATAATTTTTGAGATTTAAAAATCATTATGCCTCAATTTGAAATATGACTTTTTTCATTCAATCTAATTTATTTCGAATTAAGAAATCAGTTTTTTCTACTTTCTGAAACTGCGACTTCCAATATTGAAACTGGAATATAATGTTTTTCAATTAATTCAAGTTTGGCATTTAGAATTGTTTTTATTGCTTCGTTATTTGTAGTTTGATTAACTAATTTTTGTCTCAAACTTGGCGGAGTTCTAATCAATAAAGATAAACTTAGTACAATAAAATCAATAAGCATTTCGTGATCTTCATTAAGTTTTAAATTTTTGGTTAATAATTTTTTCTTAAAATCATTTTTTATTGAATTTATTGTTTCTACTGCCTTCTCATCATTTGATAAATTATTGTTTACTAATAAATCCTTTACATTCTGTTCATTAAAAATCTCTACGTATTTTTCAATTGATTCAAGAAAAGATTTATATTCTTCGGAAATTTTAGCTATTAATTTTGAATTTTTTCTTTCTGCATAAACCAAATAAATAACCAAAAATACAACTAAAGAACTAAGTAGAATATTGATGTTTTCCATAATTCCTCAAAACAAAAAATCATTTGCATTAATATAACACAACATTAAACAATTTTGAAATCATCCGTGTGTGCTGAAACACAATTCCACACTTGTATTTTCTATTATTTTCAGTTAATGATTAAGGCAAATAAAATAATTATTTT
>JBGSKB010000453.1:0-6947 GCA_041741395.1 Melioribacteraceae bacterium | reverse complement strand
GAAGAAAGGGCTTCCTATAGCATATTCACCACTGCCGATAGTTACCGGGTAAAATCCCATTGCCGAAAATACATACCATGAACAAAGTCCGCCTCCATCTTCATCACCGGGAATACCAAGCGGGCGGTCATCAAACCACATATCCATTACTTCTCTAATTCTGCGCTGAGTTTTCCAAGCTTCACCAGCATAATTATATAAATATGGAATATGCATCGAAGGTTCGTTTCCGGCTACAAACATTCCGTTTAACCCAGTTGCATCGGGTGCTTGACCCATAAATACCCATTTGGAATTTGGAGCTTCATTAAATAATGCATCTATTTTCTGCACAAATTTTTCTTTACCGCCTAATAATTCAATCAGTGCCGGAATATCATGCTGAACGCTGAAATTCCATGTCCATGCATTATTCTCCGTATAATAATGTCTATTCCCTATTCCTCCGGAAAGTTGCGGATCAAAAGGCTCAATCCATTTTCCATCTTTGTTTTTTGGTGCAAAGAATCCGTTTTCTGGATTAAACAAATTTCTAAAATTTTGAGAACGATTAAGATAGTATTCGCAATCAGATTTTTTACCTAGGGATTTTGCAAACTGTGCTAAACACCAATCATCATAGCTGTGCTCAAGAGTTACTGCTACAGATTGACGTTTTTCAAAATCATCAACCAACAGTTCAGATTCTTTTTCATTCTCATTTATTGCCGGATAAAAGCCATTCTCTACATAAAAACTATCTAATGAACACATTGGTCCGCTTCTCCAGGGAACCATTGTTGCTTGAGTTGCATTTTTTTTCAAACCCTCATAAGCTTTTTCTATATTAAAATTTCGATATCCTTTTTGGTACATATCCCAAAACAATGCTGCAGAATGAAATCCGATCATTGCAGAAAATTCTCCATAGAATTGCGGAAAGCCTGGTATCCATCCGCTTTGCTCATACATATGAATATATGACTGAACCATATCCTCTTGTTGAGAAGGATTTAAAATCAGCATCAATGGATGAAGACTTCTGTAAGTATCCCAAAGCCAATCATCAACATAAAATGGTCGAGAATCTGTATGAATTTTCTTATCGTACCCGCTGTAATATCTTCCATATTCCGTTATGTTAACCATTCGTTCCATTGATCGGTAAAGTGAAGTATAGAAAATTCTTCTTTGCCTTTCCGTTCCTCCTTCAACTTTAATTTTGCTTAGTGTAGAATTCCAAATATCGAAACTTTCATCTTTAATTTGTTCGAATAATTTTCCATTTGTTTCGCGATTTAGATTTTCTTTAGCTTGTTTTTCATCAATATATGAGATTCCAATTTTTACTTCTATTATACTTGGAGAATTTTCAAATGATAGAAATGCCCCAACTCCCTTTCCATTTACTTCATTTTTGGAACTCATAATATTCTCAGAATCAAAAGTACCGTAAGTTTCAAACTGATTTGAAAACTCAATAAAGAAATACTGTTTTGTATTCTGGAATTCTTCCCAACCTTCTAAAATATTTTTACCAACAAATCTAAATGAAGAATTTTCATCACTCTTACTGTGAAAGACAATATTTGCTTTATCATTGCTCAAATAATTGAAACGGTAAATTACAGTATGTTCAGTTGTAGTCCAGTCTGCATTAATGTTAAAATCTTCTAAAAATACTTTATGATACCAAGGATGAACTTCTTCAAAATCATGATCATAAACAGATGCACATTCATTTTTAATTGTCGATAGTTTTCCTGAAGTAGGCATAATCTGTGTGACATTTCCCATCCGGTATGCCGGCATATTCAACGCAAACCCATAAATTTTATCGCTAAGATATCTATCATTCAAACGTGGTTTTGTAACAGGAAATACACGAACCATACTGTGAGGTCGATGAACCGTTGGTGCTTTTGTAGTAAGCAAAGGTGCGACTCCGCCAATGTTTGGATCAACATATTGAGTTACACTATTTGTTGAACAAGTGTAAAACAAAATTGTTGAAACAAATATGCAAACCGGTAATAGAATTTTCTTCGTCATTTTTTATACAAAACTTTCACAATTACTTCTTCAATTCGTTTGAATAAGAATAAGGAAAATCTTCCTTGTTAATTCCTCTAATTAAATTTGGAGTATTGTTCATTTCAAAAATCAAATTTCCACCATTCATAATATCACTATGACGAATAAAATTCTTTGAATAATTCTCCCCATTAAGTTCTGCATTTTGGATATAATAATTTTCTTTTGAATTATTTTTCCCAACAATTGAAAATGTTTTCCCGTTTTCAAGTTTAAGTGTAACTTTTTCGAAAAGTGGCGAACCCAATACATATTCGTCTGTTCCCGGGCAAACAGAATAGAAACCAGATGCAGACATTACATACCATGCAGAAGTTTGACCATTATCCTCATCTCCGCATAAGCCATCGGGATATGGAGTGTACATCAAATCCAAAGTATTACGAACATATTTTTGTGCTTTCCAGGGTTCGCCTGCATAATTGTAAAGATATATTGCATGCTGAATTGGCTGATTGCCATGGGCATACTGCCCCATTCCCGCAATAACCATTTCTGTTATTTCATGAATTTGAATTCCATAATATGAAAAATCAAAAGTTGGTTCTGAAGTAAAAACAGAATCCAATTTGTTAACAAATTTTTCTTGTCCACCCATCATATCAATTAATCCTTGCGGATCATGAAAGACCGACCAAGTATAATGCCATGAAGAGCCTTCTGTAAAGGCATCTCCCCATTTTTCCGGAACAAACGGAGATTGCCAGCTTCCATCTCGGTTTTTCCCTCGCATAAAATTTGTTGATGGATCAAAAACATTTTTATAATTCAATGCACGTTTGGCAAAAAGATTAATTTCACTTTGAGGACGGTTTAAAGCTTTTGCGAGTTTCATTATTGTAAAATCATCATAACAATATTCCAAAGTTCTAGCAACATTTTCATTCACATTAACATCGTAAGGTATATAACCAAGTGAATTGTAGTATTTAACTCCGTATCTTCCGACTGATTTAAGCGGTCCCTCATTTTCGGAATTTTTTAGAATTCCTTCGTAACATGAATTAATATCAAATCCGCGAATTCCCTTTAAATATGCATCTGCTATTATTGATGCAGAGTTTGATCCAACCATGCAGTCTCTGTGTCCTGGGCTTGCCCACTCCGGCAGCCAGCCGCTTTCTTTATAAGTATTTTCGAGTCCTTCCATAATATTGCTACTCAATTCCCTCTGCATAATTGTAAAGAATGGGAAAACAGCTCTGAATGTATCCCAAAAACCATTATCGGTAAACATATAACCAGGCAAAATTTCTCCATTGTACGGACTGTAATGAACTACTTTATCATCCTTATCAATCTCATAAAATTTTCTTGGAAACAACATTGTGCGGTACAACGCAGTGTAAAAAGTTTTGAATTGTTCTTCAGTTCCACCTTCAACTTCAATTCTATTTAATCCTTCATTCCAAATATTTTTTGCTTTGTTTAGAGTTTGCTCAAATGTGTCGTTACCAATTTCATTCTTTAGATTTAATTCGGCTTGTTCATAACTTATAAACGACGATGCAATTTTTATGTTTACCGTTTCATTTTTTTTTACTTTTAACTTCAGCACAGAACCGACATGTTCACCTTTATTTTCAAAACTATTTGTAAATAGAACTTTTCCATTCCATGTATAAACGGAATCAATTTCTTTATCAAGATAAATCACAAAATAATTATGAAAATTTTCCGGAACTCCGCCGTCATTATTTCTGCTAAATCCAATAATCTTTTTTTCTTTTGGAAACACTTTTACGTATGAACCTTTATGAAATGCATCTATTACTAAATAAGCATTTTCAGTTTTGGGATATTTTATATTAAAGTGTGCCGCCCGTTCCGTTGGTGTAAACTCAACCCTAGTATCGAAATCACCCAAATAAACTTGATAAAAATACGGTTTAACTATTTCCCGTTTGTGACTGAACCACGATGCACGCTCATCTTCGTTGAAATTTAATTTACCTATAATCGGCATTATTGAAAATGCGCCATAGTCATTTATCCAAGGTGATGGTTGATGAGTTTGCTTAAATCCTCGAATTTTATTTGCATCATATGTATATTGCCAACCGTCACCCATTTTCCCTGTTTGCGGCGTCCAAAAATTCATTCCCCATGGCAAAGCTATTGCCGGATATGTATTTCCATTTGAAAGACTGTAATCAGAATCTGTACCTACAAGAGGATTAACAAATTCTGAAAGCTCTTTTTTCTTTATTCCTTCGTTGGCAAATATTGTTGATGTGAGAAGTAAAACTGCTAATAAAGTTCGGTTCATTTTTACCCTGTTATATTTTTTGATGTAAGAAATGTAATTAATATTTATTTTGTTTAACAAGATTTTTAAAGTAAGCTTCTTAAATTTGTTCTAAAATACTCTTCATTTTTTTATGAATTAGATAGAATTACTTTTATTTTTGGTTGCTATATTTGTTTGTAATCTTAATAATATTTTTATAAATATTTCTTTGTAAAATTAGCGAGAATAATATGATCACGAACTTCATTAAAAAAGTCTATTTTATTAAGCAGTGGTTTTTTCTTTTCACATTATTAATTTTTGTTATCACAGTAAGCTTTGCAAAAGCTGCAAATAATATTACTATTAAAAATTTGCGCACAGAATACAAGCAAAATCCAATAGGAATTGATTGTAAAATTCCAAGATTAAGTTGGGAAATAATTTCCGAGCAAAGAAATTTTATTCAATCAGCATATCAAATAAAAGCTGCTTATAGTATCGAGGAACTTGAATCAGATAAAAACTTGATTTGGAATTCCGGAAAAATTATTTCTGAACTATCAAATCAAATTGAGTATATGGGTACAAATCTTAAATCATCTGAAAGAATTTTTTG
Source organism: Melioribacteraceae bacterium (assembly GCA_041741395.1). Lineage (GTDB taxonomy): Bacteria > Bacteroidota > Ignavibacteria > Ignavibacteriales > Melioribacteraceae. The sequence continues at coordinate 2,025 of JBGSKB010000453.1, read as the reverse complement.
GCAAGTAAAAATTTGGGGAAATGACGGAAGCCAATCCGAATGGAGCAATCCGGCTTTTTGGGAAATGGGTTTAATTAACAAAAATGATTGGAAAGCAAAGTGGATTGAACAATCAGAAAATGACAATTTGAAAAATGGAACCCTATGCCCAATATTTAGAAAAGAAATTAAATTAAAGAAAGAAATAAAATATGCCAGAGCTTACGTTACAAGTCATGGTTTATATGAATTCAGAATTAACGGGAAGAAAATAAGTGATCAACTTTTCACTCCAGGATGGACAAGTTACAATTCAAGACTTCAATATCAAACTTATGATGTAACCCAAAATTTAACCAGTGGAGAAAATTCTATTGGAGCAATTCTGGGTAATGGTTGGTATAAAGGTCCGATGAAATGGGATTATGCTCCCAATAATTATGGTTCTAAACTTGGTTTACTTATACAAATTGAAATTACCTACAAAGATGGATCTAAAGAGACAAATATTTCGGATGAGAGTTGGAAATGCTCAACCGGACCAATTTTAATGTCCGAAATTTATGATGGTGAAAAATATGATGCTCGTTTAGAAAAAACCGGTTGGGATAATAAGAATTATGATGACAGTGCTTGGGAGAAAGTTTCCGTTGCAAATTATGGATACGAAAATCTTATTGCATCAGAAGGACCAGAAGTAAAAGTAACTCAAACAATTTATCCAATAAAGAAATTTATTACTCCAAATGGAGAACTCGTTTTTGATTTTGGACAAAATATGGTAGGATGGGTTCAGTTCAAATTAAAAGGAAATGCGGGAGAAAAATTAACTTTAAAACACGGTGAAGTTTTAGATCAAGATGGAAATCTATATTTAGCTAATCTTCGTAAAGCTAAACAAATGATTGAGTATACATTTAGTGGTGGAGAAGAAGAAATATTTGAACCTCATTTTACTTTTCAAGGATTTAGATATGTTGCAGTAACGGATTATAGAGATGAGATTTCCCTCAATGATTTAGTTGGAAAAGTTATTCACTCGGATATGACACCAACCGGAAATTTTGAATGTTCCGATTCATTAATAAATCAATTGCAAAAAAATATTCAATGGGGATTACGAGGTAATTTTCTCGATGTTCCGACCGATTGCCCGCAGCGAGATGAAAGATTAGGCTGGACCGGAGACGCACAAGTTTTTGCTCCAACAGCATGTTTTAATATGGATGCAGCTTCTTTCTATTCAAAATGGATGAAAGATTTTATTCCAGATCAATTAAGTGATGGAAGAATTCCTCATGTAATTCCAAATATTCTTCCAAATGAGGGTGGCGCTGCTGGTTGGGCAGATGCTGGAATAATTGTCCCTTGGACTGTTTATTTGAATTACGGCGATAAACGAATTCTAGAAATTCAATATGAATCGATGAAAAAGTGGATTGAATATTTAAAAGGACGTGCGGGTGATTCATATCTGTGGAATACTGCTGTTGGATATGGAGATTGGCTTGCATTCGCCACAACTCGATCAGATTATCCTGGTGCTACAACCGATAAAGATTTAATTGGTACAGCTTATTTTTATTATTCAACAAGTTTGATGAATAAGATTGCGTTAGTACTTGGTAAGAATAAGGATGCTGAAGATTTTTCAATTTTAATGTCTAAAATAAAAAATTCATTTCAAAAAGAGTTTATTACATCTAGCGGAAGAATAGCTTCAAATACTCAAACAGCTTATTTACTTGCATTAGCATTTGATTTAGTTCCCGAGAATTTCAAGGCTGGTGCTGCGAAAAGATTAGCGGATGATGTAAAAGGATTTGGTCATTTAACATCCGGATTTCTTGGTGCTTCTCATATTGCAAAAGTTCTAACTGATTTCGGTTATGATGATTTGGCATTTAAACTTTTATTCAGAAAAGAATATCCATCATGGCTTTATCCGGTTACAAAAGGGGCAACAACAATTTGGGAGCGCTGGGATGGAATTAAAACAAATGGAACTTTTCAAAGTGAAGGTATGAATTCGTTCAATCATTATGC
>JBGSKB010000452.1:0-15075 GCA_041741395.1 Melioribacteraceae bacterium | reverse complement strand
GAGTGGGAAGCTGAAATTGCAAGATTAACACAAGAAAAAGCTGATCTTTCAGCAGAATTAGAAAGTTTACAAGCTTCTGTTAATTCACTAAAAGAAAAGAAAAATTCATTACAAACTTTTGAAGATTGCCAAGAAGAAATGTATGGTTTAGTTGGTGCTTCAAAAAGTGATGTTGAAGCATATGAAGCAAAAATTAATGCTTTAATGGCTGATATTTCTGCAAAAAAACCAACTAAAGCTGATAGACAAGCTGAATTAGATGCTTTAAAAGCAAGCAAATTAAGTGCTTTACCAGCTTTTTATGATATCGTTCATGGCAAATTGCAAAAAATGTTAGATGCATGGCCACCAGAAGAAATCAACTATACAGTTGTAAAAGGTGATCATCTTTGGGGAATTTCTAAGAAAAGTGAACATTATGGAAACGGTTTTGCTTGGCCAAAAATCTATAATGCAAATAGAGATAAAATTAAAAATCCAGATTTAATTTATCCTAAACAAGAATTCACAATTCCTAATTTAACTGAAGAAGAAACTGCTAAATACAATAAATTAAAAGCAAATTACAAACCAGCTCCAATGCAATAAAATTTGGTTTTGATTTAATTAATTTTCTAGGATATTCTAAAAGATGTTGCAATTGTTGATGAAACATTGCTAACACTTTTAGAATATCCTTTTTTAGTTTTGAGGCAACTATTACACAAATAGAAAAAAAAATAAAGTTAGAAAACGTAGATTTGTTGGCACTTCTTGGTTTCAATGATGCTAATCTAAAACCATTAGAAGAAAGATTAACTTCAACAATTTCAATTCGCGGAGATCTTGCGTTAATAAAGGGAACTTCCGAAGAAGTTGAATCTATTGAAAAAATATTCAAAGAAATGATATATGTTTTGAATACAACCAACACGCTCACTCCAAATGATGTATCAACAATTGTTGATCTCACATTATCCGGTAGAGATATTATTAGTAATGATGATTATAATTCAATTGTTCTTTATACTAAAAAAGATGTTATTAAGGCAAAAACAGAAACACAGTTTGAATATGTAAAAGCAATGAGCGAAAATGATATTTGTTTTGGAATTGGTCCAGCCGGAACCGGCAAAACTTATCTTGCCGTTGCATATGCAATCGCTCAATTAAAAAAGGGAATTGTAAAAAAAATTGTTTTAGCAAGACCAGCAGTTGAAGCTGGTGAAAGTTTAGGATTTTTACCAGGTGATTTCAAAGAAAAAATTGATCCGTATTTAAGACCTTTATTTGATGCATTGCAAGATATGCTTCCAAGTGATCAGCTTAAAAATTATTTGGAAAAAAATATAATTGAAATTGTTCCATTAGCTTATATGCGCGGAAGAACATTAAATAATTCATATATAATTCTTGATGAAGCACAAAACAGCACAAATATTCAAATGAAAATGTTTTTAACCAGAATTGGGCCAAATTCAAAAGCAATAATTACCGGAGATATCACTCAGATTGATTTACCAAAAAAAATAGAAAGTGGATTGATTTTAGTTAAAGAAATATTACTCAATGTTGATGGAGTTTCGTTTGTTTACTTTAAAAAATCCGATGTTGTAAGACACAAACTTGTGAAAGATATAATTCACGCTTATGAGCAATATAATAACGGAAATTAATTTCTAAATTGTAAAACAGAATTTTAGAATCTAAAATCTATAATCTCATAACTTAAATCTGTTCTTAAAAATACTTTTTACTTTCCTCCCAATATTTATCCATTTCTTCTAGGTTTGATTCTGTTATTAATTTATTATTTTCTTCTAATTTTTGTTCAATGTAATTAAATCTATTTATGAATTTTTTATTTGTTCTACGCAAAGCATTTTCTGGATTTATTCCAAGAAACCTCGAATAATTTATTAGAGCAAAAAATACATCACCCATTTCTTTTTCCAATAAATTTTTATCACCGGTTTTTTCTGATTCGTGCATTTCTTCAATTTCTTCAATAACTTTTTTCCAAACATCATTTTTATTTTCCCAATCAAATCCAACTTTTGATACTTTTTCTTGCATTCGCGCAGCTTTTTGCAATTCCGGAAGTGTTTTTGGGATTCCTTCCAAAATTGATTTTCTTCCTTCTTTCATTTTTATTTTTTCCCAATTTCTTTCTATTTCTTTATTATCGGCAACTTCCAAATTTTTAAAAACATGAGGATGTCTTCTTATTAATTTTTCACTTATCGAATCAATCACATCATTTATTGTAAATAAATTTTTATCTTCTGCAATAACTGAATGAAAGACAATATGAAGTAAAAGATCGCCTAATTCATTTTTTAGCGAATCATAATTTTGATCATCTATTGCTTCCAAAACTTCGTAGGTTTCTTCAAGAGTTGCAGCTTTTATTGAATCAAAAGTTTGAACTTTATCCCATGAACATTCTGTTCTTAACCTGCGCATAATACTTACAAGTTTATCAAATTTCTCTTTGTGCATTATTTTCCTTACTATTTTATAATTCTAAAATTAGGATTTTTTTATTTCAAAAAATGAGTTATTTTTAAGCAACTTTCTCAAAGAATTAAAAATGATAGAAGAAAAATTAAAAAAAATAAATGTTACAATTCCAGAAGCTCCAAAACCTTTAGCCTCATATATTCCGGCTATGCACGTTGGTAATTTGGTTTTTACGGCGGGACAAGTTCCTTTAGAAAATGGCAGTATAAAATTCAAAGGAAAAGTTGGAAACTCAGTTAGCATAGAAGTTGGAAAAGATGCTTCAAAATTGTGTGCAATAAATTGTTTGAGTGCAATTAAATCAGAAATTGGAAGTCTTGATAAAATTAAAAGAATTGTTAAAGTAACAGTTTTTGTAAATAGCGCAGATGGATTTTCTGATCAACCAAAAGTTGCAAATGGTGCTTCTGATTTTTTGGTTGAGTTATTTGAAGAAAAAGGCAAGCATGTAAGAAGTGCTGTTGGAGTAAGTGGTTTACCGCTTGATGCAACTGTTGAAGTAGAAATGATAGTGGAAATTTAAATTTCTTAGAATTTCTAGAAACAAATTTCACATATTATGGTTAAAACAACATGAAAAAGTTAATAATTATAATTGCAGTTTTTACGTCATCATTACAATTTGCGCAATTTAAAGGTGATGAAAGCAAACCAATAAATATTAAAGGTGGAATTTTAAGTGATAATCCAGTTAGCTCACTTTTTAGTTTTATAAATCCGGAAAAATTTTCAATGAACCATAGTTTCGGAATTTCTTATTCATCATTTGGTGATAACGGCTTGGCACTGGGAGTTTACACAAATCATCTTGCTTATGAATTTAGTGATAAATTTAATTTTGAACTTGATGCAAGTCTCGTAAATAGTCCGTACAACACACTTGGAGATTCATTTACAAAATCAATAAATGGATTTTATATAGATAAAGCCAGAATTAATTATAATCCTTCAAAAGATTTTAATATCAGTTTAATGTTTTCCAACTCACCGCTTGGTTATTATAATAATTACGGTTACGAAAGATTATCTCCATATTCTAACAGATGGTTTGATTAGTAAAATAGACTAACAAAATTTATTTTATTATTTTAGTGTATGAAATCTGATAATTTTTGTTAATTTATTTCTCTAATAAAAACTGTTACATTGAAAAAAACAATTAAAAAAAACAACTCTGCCAAAGCTGATATTCAAACATCAACGATTAATATTTTCTATAATATTTTAATTTTTTTTCTTGTTGTATTAATTGTTTACTTGAGTTATTCGGCTTACATTAAATTAGTGAAAGGTTCTGAAAAAATTGATGAACTTAAAAACAGTGAAATTGCTGCTGAAATTATTCAATTAGATGTTTTAAATGGCTGCGGAGTTGCTGGTGTTGCCGATAGATACACAGATTTTTTACGAGCAAGAGGATTTGATGTTGTAGAAATTGGTAATTACGTTTCTTACGATGTAGATGAAACTTTTGTAATTGATAGAATTGGAAACAAAGCTAATGCTTTGAAAGTAGCTTCTGCCTTAGGGATTGAGAAAGTTAAAGTAATTCAGCAATTAAATGAAAATTATTTTCTTGATGTTTCATTAGTTATCGGAAAAGATTATTATAAACTAAAACCAATTACAGGTGATGATTAATATTGGAAACTAAAAACTTAGTAAATGAAATTGTTGAAATTATTCAATCTAAAAAGGGATTTGATATTTCGGTATTAAATTTGAAAAATCTTTCAGCGGTTGCTGATTATTTTATTATTTGCTCCGGTGATGTTGATGTTCATGTTAGAGCCATTGCTGATGAAATAGATAAAAAACTTAGAAAAGATGGAATTAAATGCTATAATAAAGAAGGCTATAACGCTTCAAATTGGGTATTGATAGATTATTTTGATGTTGTTGTTCATGTATTTAAAAAAGATGCAAGAATTTTCTATAATTTAGAAAAACTTTGGGGCGATGCCGAAATAACCGAAATTGAAAATTCTAATTAAAATTTACCTGCCAAAAAATTTTGTGAGAATAAAGTGAAAGAATATTTACAAACCTTGTTTAATCAAGCTTCTGAAAAATTACCTTTTTTAAATGAAATTCCTTTATTTTTTAATGTTCCTCAAGATGAAGAACATGGTGACTTATCTTCAAATTCTGCAATGCTGCTCACAAAAATTTTAAGAAAAAATCCTAAACAAATTGCTGAAGAAATAATTTCTAATTTAAAAATTGATGAAAATATTATTTCAAAAATTGAAATTGCCGGAGCCGGGTTTATTAATTTTTATTTCAATCCAAAATTTGTAAATAAAAAAATTGAAGCAATAATTGACCAAGGTGATAAATTTGGTTTTAGCAAAGAATTCAGTGGAAAGAAAGCAAATGTTGAATTTGTTTCGGCAAATCCAACCGGACCTTTAACAGTTGGTCATGGACGAAATGCAGTATTGGGTGACACACTTGCAAATTTGTTAGAAGCTATTGGATATTCTGTTGATCGAGAATATTATTTCAACAATGCTGGCAGACAAATGAGAGTTTTAGGTGCATCGGTTGCTGCAAGATATTTGGAAAAATTAAATTTACCAAATGATTTTAAGGAAGATTATTATCAAGGTGAATACATCAAAGATATTGCTCAAAAAATAGTTGAAAAATATTCTGATACTTTTAAAGATGATATTGAAAATGAAATATTTAAAAACACTGCCGAAGAAGAAATTTTTGATGATATAAAATCTACATTAAAACGAATTGGAATTGAGTTTAATCAATTTTATAATGAAGATGATTTATATAAAAATGGAAATGTAGATTCTTTAATAAAATTTTTGGAAGAAAAAAATCTATCGTATAAAAAAGATGGAGCCGTTTGGCTAAAGTTCAGTGAGCTTGGACAAGAAGTTGATAAAGTTATTGTCAAATCAACCGGTGAACCAACTTATAGACTTCCAGATATTGCGTATCATAAAACTAAATTTGATAGAGGTTATGATTTAATTGTTGATATTTTCGGCTCCGACCACAATGCAACTTACACGGATGTACTTGCAGGAATTGAAGCTTTAGGTTATGAAAAAGAAAAAGTAAAAGTAATTATTCATCAATTTGTTACAATTACTCAAGGCGGACAAGTTGTTAAAATGTCCACACGAAAAGCAAATTTTATAACTTTGGATGAACTTATTGATGAAGTTGGAAAGGATGTTGTAAGATATTTTTTCATTATGAGAAATTATTCTTCGCACATGAATTTTGATTTGGATATTGCAAAAAAACAATCAGATGAAAATCCGGTTTTCTATTTAAAATATGCGCATGCAAGAATTACTTCAATTCTTAGATTAACTCAAGATCAGCAACTTAATATTTCATTAGAGAATTTAGATTTGTTGATTGAACCGATTGAACAAAAAATAATTAAACATCTGCATCGATTTGAAGAGGAATTAAAAACTTCTGCAATTAATTTTGAACCTCATAAACTTGCAAATTATTTGGAAAATCTTGCGGCATTATTTCATAAGTTTTATACAGAATGTAGAATTATTGGCTCCGATAAAAATTTAGCTGAAGCAAGAATTGCATTAATTATTGCAGTGAAAACTGTATTAAAAAATAGTCTTACTATTTTAAGTATTGAAGCGCCGGAAAGCATGTACTAATCTGCAATTGCAACTGATAATGCATAAATATTTTTAGCTCCATTGTTTTTTAGAATTCTTGCACATTCACTTACCGTGGCTCCGGTTGTAATTACATCATCTACAAGAATAATATTTTTGTCATTTATAATTTTTCTGTTCTTCAATTTGAAGGCATTTATCATATTTTCTTTTCGTTCAAGAAGATTTAAATGTGTTTGAGTTTCAGTAAATCTTGTTCTCTTTAAAATATTCTTACTGTAGTTAATCCCAATAATTTTTCCAATTTCTTCGGCAATAATTTCTGCTTGATTAAAACCTCTTTCCGCTTTTCGTAAACTATGTAAGGGGATTGTAATAATTAAATCGGCATTCCAAGTTGATAATTTATCGTTCAAAATTTCAGAAACCTTTTCACCTAAATATTTTCCAATATGAAATTTGCCATTGTATTTTAATTCATGAATTATTTTTTGAATCGGAGTTTCATCTAAAAAAATAAATGCAGATTGAAAATCTTTAACAATATTTTCTTTTCTAAATTTTCTTTCATACTCTAAATTAATTCTTTCTTGAGTTGCTTTTTCCAATTGATTGAAGCAATCTGAACAAATAACTTTTTCACTATCAATTATTTTTTTATTGCAGTTAATACAAATTCTTGGAAGAAAAAAATCAAGCAAGTGATTGAAATTTTCTATAATCAAGATTCAGTAAAATTAATTTGAAAATTGCTTTAGTTTTAAATCTTTTTTTTCAAAATGATTTTCAAGCCAATTTTTTAGCGAAGTTAAAATTTCAGTATCCAAAGTCGAGTTTACTTTTTTTAGAATTTTATAATATTCCGAATATTTTGATAAAGCTCTATCATGCTCAAGCTTGTGAGAAATAAATTCAACCACTTTGTTTTTTTTCATCAGGTTTTCTTCAGTTTCGAAATGAATTTTTAACTTTTGCAGCAGCGATTGATAGTTTTCAAGAATTTCTTTTTTTTCACCTTTTTGGATTTCAAATAAGTGATTTACAGTTTCGTAAATTTCCTTATGCTGCTCATCAATTTCTGTAATTCCTAAAATGTGTTTCTTTTCAAATTTTATAAAATCCATTTATTACCTCAAAATAATTATAACATTCGCAGCACCTTTCTTATAATCCATTCTATGGAAAAAAGCAGAACAACCATAAGTAATATAAGATGTAAAAAAGATATTCGCAACTCATTATCTATATAATTATAATTTATTTTGTTTTGGTATAAAGAATTTATTTGCTCAACTAAATTTTCCACGGAATTAATATCAAAGTATTTTCCATTTGTAGAATATGATAATTCTCTTAAAAAATTACGATCAGATTTTTTAGTTAAAAATTCCAATTCAATTGGATCAACAAAAAATGAACTTGAAAAATTCAGTTTTTCATTTTCGCTGATCACTTTATAATGATAATTTCCAGATTCATTAGGAATAAATTCAGTTTCGTATAAGCCTTTGCCAATTGGATTGAGAAGTACTTTTTGAGAAGATTTTTCAAACTGAATTTCTATTTCTAGATTGGCATCATTAATTGGTTCAAAAGTATCATCATAATAATTTGCGTTAAATATTACTTTTTCACCAATTGAAAAAATTTTCTTTTGAGTTTTTAAATTAAATTTTTGATTTTCCGAATTAAGCGAAAGCCACTTGATTGAATTTATCAAAAGATTATCAAATAAGTGAGTTTGTTTTACTGAAGTTTGAATTTTCCAGCGCCAAAAATTTGCAGCAGTAAGTACAATAGATTTTTTAATAGCTGAATTTGTAAATAAAATTGGTTGATTTGTTACTTTATCGGTTAATAAAATTTGTGATTCAGCTGAAGGAATAATTTTTGTCTTTGTCAAATTTACCGGAGGAAGTTTTTCCCAATTCTCTATTTCTTCTTTAGAATTTCCAATGATTGAATAATTAATATTTTGCGTAGTAACTTGTGATTCATTAAATGAATTCGAAATTTGAGTGAAACTAAAAGGAAGAATATTTTTCATTTCATTTAATTTTGTGAAATCTAAATTATTCGAAAAAATAAAAAATATTGGTTTCTTAGAATTTGAAATTTCAGCTAAAGCAGATTTGATAAAACTTGAATTTGTATTTTTTGAAGGAAATCCAATCAAGAAAAATATGTCAGAATCTTTCAAAATCTTTATATCGCTTTTATTATACAAATATTTGTTCTCAGTAATTTGAACAATTGGAAAAATCTCATAATCTTCCAATTTGGTTAAAGAGCTTATAACTATTGATAAATCAGCGCTTGGTCCGCCGCTGAGTATTGCAATTTTTTGTTTTGTAGCCAGAATATTTATCAAAACTGATTTTGAATTATTGTTTTTATTTTTTTCATCACCTTTTAAAATTACGTTTGCAACAATTTTATGTTCACCTTCTTTTTCGCTCGAATACGGAAATAGGGTTCTGTTAATTCCGGTTTCACTTAATTTAATTTCTTGCTGAGAAATAATTTTCCCATTTTCAATTATTTGAATTATTGCATTTTTATCGGTTAAATTTTTATTTGAAATAGAAACTTCAATTTCTGTTTTTCTTCCGGAATAAATAAATTCATTTGTTGTGATTTTTTGAATATCAACATCTGCTTCAGTTGATGGATCACCCAAACCAATTGTGAAAATTGGGATTCCCATTTCACCGGCAATATTTATTGGATTTGAACCTTGGTTATTTATTCCATCACTTATAATAACTATTGATGAAACGTTTTTCTTTTGCTTAGTTAATTCAAAAATACTATCAAATTGAGTTGATAAATCATTAAAGGAAAGCGAATCAAAATTATTTATTAGTTTGATATTACTTCCGAAAGAATATATTTCAGATTTCAGTTCTTCATCATTTATGCTTTCTGAAATTTCTAAAACTTTTTTTAATTCAGATTCAGTGCTGATTTCTTTTACAGATTTTGAATTATCAATAAATAATAAATTTACAGGCTCATTTATTTCTTTGGTTATAGTTGTTATTACTGGATCAAAAAGAAGAATAAAAATTAAAAATAAACTTGCTGCTCTTAAAAAAATTAAAAATGATTTTATTAATAAATTAATTTTTGGAAGAGTTATTTTGTAAATAAAAATTGAGTAAGCTAAAATCATTAGCAAACCCAAAATTAATAATGCCGGACTACCGGATATTGATATATTAAAATTTTCAAACAAATTCATTTGCGTTTAGAAATGAAAATTTATTTTATTGAGGACAAATCCCATTTTTGTAATTCTTCAAAAGTTTTATAATCAGTTAAATCAAAATGAACCGGAGTTACGGCAACATATTTATTTTTAATCGCAATCTGATCAGATTTTATATCTTCGTCAAAATCAATCATTTCACCGGTTAACCAAAAATAATCGTTACCGTAAGGATCAATTCTTTTTTCATAAATATCAGCCCATTTTGAATTACCTTGCTGTGTAGCAATAATTCCTTTAATCTCATTTTCCGGCAAATGTGGAATATTTACATTTAATAAAGTTCCTTTTGTAAGTCCATGTTTTAAAACTTTTAAAGTAAGTTCTTTTGCAACTTTTTTTGCAAAATCAAAATTAGTTGGTTTGTGACTTGTTAAAGAAAATGCAATTGCCGGACAATCCATAATTGCAGCTTCTCTTGCTGCGGAAACAGTTCCGGAATAAATTATGCTAATCGCCGTATTTGAGCCGTGATTTATTCCTGAAACAACAATATCAGGCGGAGAATCAAGTAAATTTTTAATTCCAAATTTTACACAATCTGCCGGAGTTCCATTTACTGCATAACCTGTAAATTTATTTCTTAAATTATATTCAGAAACTCTTAATGGAACTTTCATAGTTATTGAATGGCCAACAGCACTTTGTTCAGACAGAGGAGCAACAATTGTAACATCGCCAATTTCACTTAAAGCATCTGCTAACTGATAAATTCCTTCCGCTCCAATTCCATCATCATTACTAACCAATATTTTCATAAATAAATTTCCTATATTTTAAAAGACAATTTTTACTATAGAAATAAATATACCAAAGTTTGTTAATTAAACCGTTATACATCGATAAACATTGAACTAAAATAAATTTATTATGAAAAAAATATTGAACAAATTATTTTTTATTTTGATATTAATTTCACTTCCAGCATTTGCACAAGACGAAACAGAAATTTTTATTATTGATGGATTTGTAACTCCGGAAAAACCCCATACTTTTAAACTTAGTTTCTATACTTCATCTCCGGTGAAGACAAAAATATTAATTGATGAACAATATGAATTTCCAATTTCAAATGAATTTTTGGAAGATCATAAAATTGAAATTGATTTCAGCACTTATAAATTCAATAAAAAAAATATTCCTTATAAAATAATTTCCGAAAACAAAACCGGAGAAAAATTTACTTCCGATGATTTTGATGTTATTCTTCCTTATGATGAATTTATTTTCACAAAATCCGGAAGCAATCCAATATCAACAATACTTTTAGGACTTTTACTCTACGCACTGCCATCGCCAAATTTAGCAATTATTGATAAAGAAAATTATTTCAGTCTAACAAAAGAAATTCCCTTAATTACTTTTTACGGATCTGGTTATAATTATCCAAGCGGAAATATTGGTTTTGAATATACTCATATTTATAAATCAAATATTAGAGATTTAGTTCGTTTGGGTTATAAACATTTTATTCCGATTAAAGGCATTGAGTATATTTCGCCTGGAATTTCCGGATTTAGCAATTTAAAAGGTTTCAATGGAATTGGTGCAGAATTTTCAATTGGATTATTTAAAGTTTACGATGTGTTTACGGTTTATACAAAATATCGATACAACTTAAAACCAAACGATAATTCTAAATATTTTCACGAAATTTCTTTGGGGCTATATTCTCATTTTTTTACAATCGATTTATAGATGAAAAAAACTAATAATATTATTGATCTGGGCGAAAGAGGAAAGTTTAATAATAATAATAAATTGAACAACTTAACCGGAAAAGAATGGATTAAGTTCACCAAATCGTGGTTTATCCATAAACCAAAAAGAAGAAACAACGAAGAAATACTTCATCCCGCAAAATTTCCCGAAAGTTTAGTTGAAGAATTTATTTCATTTTTTACAAAAGAAAATGATTGGGTTTTCGATCCATTTTTAGGAACGGGAAGCACTTTAATTGCTTCCGGAAATTTAAATAGAAATGCAATTGGAATAGAACTAAATGATAAGTATTATAAAATTTCTAAAAAAAGAATTGCGGAAAATAATTTTGAAAATTCAATAATTACAATAAAAGGTAATTCAAATAATCTAATTAATTTGTTTGATGTAAATGAAATTTCGCAAAAAATAGATTTTACAATTACATCGCCGCCATATTGGAATCAACTTGAAAGAAATTCATTAAGACAAAAAAAACGCAATGAAAATGGGCTTGATACAAAATACTCGCAAATGAAATCAGATATTGGAAATATTAAAAATTATGATGAATTTCTTGAAACCCAGGCAAATATTTTTGATCAAGTTTACGATATTACGAAGGATAAAGGCTATTTAACAATAATCACAAATAATATATTTTATCAAAGTAAAGTTTTTCCTTTAGCTTATGATACGGCAATATCTTTAACAAAACGCGGAAGTAAAAGTTGGGTTTTAAAAGATGAAAAAATTTGGCTTCAAGATGATAAACCGCTTATTGCGCTTGGTGTAAACAGTGCTTGGGTTGGAAATAGACATCATCAGTATTGTCTTATTTTTAGGAAGGAAAATTAGTTTTGGAAAATGCAATTTCCGTAAGTGAATTAACTTCTCATATAAAAAGAGTTATTGAAGATAGTTTTGAGCAAGTAAAAATTATTGGTGAAATCTCCAACTTTAAATCTCACGTTTCCGGTCATTGGTATTTTACATTAAAAGATAAAAATGCGCAAATTAGCTGCACAATGTGGAAGGGAATAAACAATTATGTTTTTTTCACTCCGCAAGATGGAATGCAAATTATTGTAACCGGAAAAGTTACAGTTTATCCGCCAAGAGGAAATTATCAGTTAGATGTAAAATCAATGAAACCAGCCGGTGAAGGTGAACTTCAAAAAGCATTTGAGCAGCTAAAAAGAAAATTATTTGAAGAAGGTTTATTTGACGAAATTTATAAAAAACAAATTCCGGTTTTTCCAAAATCTATTGGAATTGTAACCGGAACCGACACAGCAGCATTGAAAGATATGTTAAGTGTTGCCTCAAGAAGATTTCCGATTGTTAAAATTATTATTGCTCCAACTCGAGTTCAAGGTGAAGGAGCTGCAGAACAAATTGTTGAAAGCATCGAAAAATTAAATAGACAAAAAGATATTGATTTAATTATAATTTCAAGAGGCGGCGGTTCGCTTGAAGATTTATGGGCATTTAATGAAGAAATTGTCGCTCATGCAATTTTCAAATCTAAAATTCCAATAATTTCCGGGGTTGGGCACGAAATTGATTTTACAATTGCAGATTTTGTTGCAGATTTAAGAGCACCAACTCCATCAGCGGCGATGGAAATTGCAACTCCAAATCAAGAAGAAATTCTAAATATAATTAGTGAATTTTCAAATACTATCTCAAATTTAATTTTTGAAAAAATTGATAGTTTAAAATCAGAAGTGAATATTCTCAAAAAATCATATGGTTTTAAGAATTTGGCGAGCATAATAAATTCTAAAAAACAGACAATTGATAATTATGTTTTTAGAATTCAAGTTATTATTGCTAATTTTTTAAAAGAAAATAAAAATAATTTGATGGTTTTATCAAAAATAATTTCTAGTAATAATGTAAATTCAATTTTGAAAAAAGGTTATGTTATAGTTAATCAAAATGAAAAAATTATTAAAAGAAAAAATGAGTTTGAATCAGAAGAAAATTTCGAAATTAAATTTTATGATGGAAATGTGAGAATTAATAAATGAGCAAAAAAAATAAAAATTTTGAAGAATCTTTAAATAGGTTAAAGGAAATTGCAGATTTACTAGAAAATGATGATGTTTCGCTTGAAGATTCTATAAAAATTTATGAAGAAGGAATAAAATTGTCAAAATTTTGTTATGAACTTTTAGAAAATGCCGAATTAAAAGTTCAAGAATTAAATAACGATCTAAAAAATGAATTAGAAAAATAACGAAAGAGTGTAACTAAATTGGTTGATGAATCGCAATACAAAATTTTATTTAAAGTAAATTCACCAAAAGATATCCGCAATTTTAATGTATCTGAATTGAAAGAATTATGTACGGAAATTAGAAATTATATGGTTGATGTTGTTTCCCAAATTGGGGGACATTTCGGCGGCGGACTTGGAACTGTAGAATTAACCGTAGCTTTACACAAAGTTTTTAATACTCCTGTTGATAAATTAGTTTGGGATACCGGACATCAAGCTTATCCGCATAAAATAATTACCGGAAGAAGAGAAAAATTAAAAACTATTAGAAAGCTTAATGGAATCAGTGGTTTTTTAAAAAGATCAGAAAGTGAATATGATGAATTTGGTGCAGGACATGCTTCTACATCAATATCTGCAGCATTGGGAATTGCTGCCGCAAACAGAATTAAAGGTGAAGATAACAAAAAAGTAATTGCAATTATTGGCGATGGTGCAATGACCGGCGGAATGGCTTATGAAGCAATGAATAATGCCGGTTTTCAAAAACAAAATATTATTGTAATTCTAAATGACAATAATATGTCAATTGCTCCAAATGTTTGGCAGATTTCAAATTATTTTAATGAAGTGATTTCACATCCCGAATACAACAAATTTAAAGGTGCAATCTGGGATTTAACCGGAAAATTAGATCAATTTGGTGATAGATTAAGAACTGTTGCCGGAAGAGTTGAAACCGGAATTAAAGCAATTGTAACTCCGGGAATGTTATTTGAAGCTTTAGGTTTTAGATATTTTGGACCCATAAACGGTCATAATATTTCTAAACTTATTACTTTATTTGAACATGTAAAAGAACTTTCTGGACCAATTTTAGTTCATGTTATAAGTGAAAAAGGAAAAGGTTACAAACCGGCAGAAGGAAGTAAATCAACATTTCATGGTGTTACTCCTTTTGATAAATTAACCGGAGAAATACATAAAAAATCCGGAACAGCTCCTTCATATACTTCAATATTTGGTAAAGCGCTTGTTGAAATAATGAAGGGAAATGAAAAAGTTGTCGGAATTACAGCCGCAATGCCGGATGGAACTGGTTTATCTTACGTTGAACAAGAATTTCCCAAAAGGTATTTTGATGTTGGAATTGCTGAAGAACACGGTGTAACTTTTGCGGCGGGATTAGCAACTCAAGGAATTATTCCGGTTGTTGCTATTTATTCAACTTTTCTGCAGAGAGCAATTGATCAAATTATCCACGATGTTGCTTTACAAAAATTGCACGTAGTTTTTGTTTTAGATAGAGCCGGATTGGTCGGTGCAGACGGTCCAACACATCACGGAACATTTGATTTATCATATTTAAGATATATTCCCGGAATTGTAATTATGGCTCCAAAAGATGAAGCTGAATTAAGGAATATGTTATACACATCAATTCAATATAAAAAAGGACCAATTGCAATTAGGTATCCACGCGGAAATGCTTTGGGAGTTGAAGTAAAGGAAAATTTTGAAGAATTAGAAATTGGAAAAGCAGAAAAAATTAATGACGGAAATAATATTGCAATTTTAGCTATTGGTTCAATGGTTGTTTATGCAGAAAGGGTTGTAGAATTACTTAAAGAAAATAATATTTCATCAGCACTTTACAATATGAGATTTGTCAAACCTTTGGATGCGGAATTGTTAGATCAAATTGCAATTAAGTTTGATAAAATTGTAACGCTTGAAGAAAATTCAATTATTGG
>JBGSKB010000451.1:0-2737 GCA_041741395.1 Melioribacteraceae bacterium | reverse complement strand
TATCAGATTTGAGACCTCTTTGCTGAAGTAAACTGCCCATTGCGCCATCAAGAATTAGAGGTCTATTTATGTTTGAAAGTAATGAGTAAATTTTATTTTTATTCATTGTGACTTTTATAAAATATCACATCAATAAGAAGATAATTTCAAATTTCAATTTTTTACTGCGACAACAATATTTAAAATTTCGGTATAATTTTCTAATTTAACTTTTACCCGGGAAGGAATTTTCCCTCCTAAATTATCCTTAACAATTACTTTGTCAGTATTTAATTCTTCAGAAAATATTACTTCGTTTAGATTATTAAAAACAATAAAATTACTGTTAGCAGAATTTGATTTATTAGCAGTAATTGTAATAACCAACGAATCCTTTGTAAAATCAACATAATCATCATAATTGTAATTAAAGTTTTTTGCATTCAATGTTAACACAAAACTATTTTCAACATTTGCTATAACCGGAATGTTATCATATTCTGGTAAATTGATATTAATTAAGGACCCAACAATTGTTCCTTCATCTTGATCTCTGCATGAAGAAAATGTAAAAAGTAAAAACAAAATAATTACAAGTAGTTTAATTGATTTCATATTGACCTCATTAAAAAATATTATTCATAGCAAATTGCATCAGCTTCAATTTCTACCAGCATTTCCGGAAGTATTAAACTTTTAATTTCGACCATTGTTGTTGCTGGTTTTATATTAATAAAAAATTCTCCATGAGCTTTTCCGATAATTTCCCAATCACTAATGTTTTTTGCATAAATTTTTGTTCGAACAATATGTGATAAATTTGCTCCGAC
The DNA here is from genome assembly GCA_041741395.1 of Melioribacteraceae bacterium. Taxonomy (GTDB): domain Bacteria; phylum Bacteroidota; class Ignavibacteria; order Ignavibacteriales; family Melioribacteraceae. The sequence continues at coordinate 1,928 of JBGSKB010000451.1, read as the reverse complement.
TTTTTGTAATGCTCTTTCAATATTTTGTATGCATTGAATTGTTTGAATATACGAATTATCTATCCCAACAATATTACCGTTTTCATCAGTAGCAGTTGTTCCGGAAATAAAAATATGTGGTCCAATTTTTACTGCGCGGGAATATCCAACAATATCTTCCCAAACTGTATTTGATGAAATGTTTATTCGTTCACTTTTCATTTATTATCCTGAATTTTTCCAAATATAAAATATCGGTATTTTGAAATTAAATCATAAAACCAATCTCTAAACTTTCTCGGTAAATATTTTGAGATTTTAAATGTTCTGTATTTTGTTGGCATATCATTTAGTATTTCAATTAATGCATCACTTCTAAAATAAATTATTTTGTTTGAAAATAATACAATTGAATTATCCGGAATTTTACCAAGATTATGTTTTTGAATTAATAAATTTCCTTCCTCGGATTGAGAAGGAATAAAACAATAATTTTTATTTTTAAGATTTCTTTGAAGATTTGCGACGGCAAAATTGCAGAGTGTACAAACTCCATCAAACAAAATAATTTTACCTTCAGAATTATTATTGGTCATAAGTATTGCAGATTATTTATTTCAACTTAGCAAATAATCTATTTATAGTAAATTGCAAAAGTTTTCACAATATTTGAATGACGCAATGTATCAATTCTTCTTTGAGCTTCTGCATAGTCAATTTCAATTTCTCTGTAGTTTGGACCAATATAATTTTCACAAGCAGCGCCGAGAACAATTTTTTCATCAATATTGTTAAGTGTAAATTTTAACAATTTTACACCCCAACCGTTTCTGCAAGAAGTTGTATCAGATTGAAGAATATCAACTTTTTCACTTTTGGAAGTTAACTTAAATGTTGTGAAATAAATTTGAGTAAACGGTCTTTTATAAATATTGTAAGTAGAATCTAAAACTTGTACTTCCATTCGAATATCAACTACTAATGGTTCTTCTTTTGGTTCAATGATTTTATCCGAACAACTTAATAAAATTGTTAAGACAATTAATAAAGTAAAATTACTAAATATTTTTTTTTGATATTTCAAGTGAATTTAATTAATAAATGAATTCTATTTTATGTTATCTGGTTTACACAAATAAATTTTATCATTAGAAACGCGTAAACATTTTTTGCAAAAGTATTTTGATTTCTTAATTAATTTCTGAATTTCTTCTTCATGTTTTTCAATTTCTAATTTTGATAGCTCACAAAATGTTTTATCTATTTTTTTCAATTTTAAGTCAGTCTAAAATATTATTTATTCAATTGAAAATTTTCAAACACAAAATCAAAATATGGAATAAAACTATTTAAAACTTTACCATAATGTAAATCACTTAAATCGTTTTCGTCACTTCTAATAAAATCAAAGTCAGAAATATATGGAACCCTTATTAACTCATTATTTGTAGTTTTACCGAATAAGCAGAAAACTGGTATTTTAAACGCAGAGGCTAATTGCAATGTAAAATTATCAAGTGTGAAAATAAAATTCGATCTTGAAATTAATGCGGCAAATTTATCAAAATCATCTGAGAAAAATATTTTTTCCTTACCGTCAGAAATTTTATCGGCATAATCAATATCTTTTTGCAACGAAGTAATAATAATGTTTACATCGTAATTTTTTATAAACCTAATTAACTTTTTGTAATTATCAATTCCCCAAAAGTTATTGTGAATTTCATCTGAAATATTTAGAATAACGTATAATTTATTTGAATTAAAAACGGTTAGCAAAAATCTATCAACATCTTCATAAGAAATATTTGAAGGTTGATAAAATAAATTTAGGTTCGATTTATCAATTTCAAATTCAAATGATTCACAAATGTTTAAAATTCTATCGACAAAGTGATTTGTTACGGGATTTAGTTTTGGAATCAAGTGAGAGAATATTTTATTATAAA
>JBGSKB010000450.1:0-5451 GCA_041741395.1 Melioribacteraceae bacterium | reverse complement strand
TCAAGGATGGGACATGGAATTGCATGTAGAAATTGTTTCTATGGAGTTGGTAAAAAGTATTTGGATGAACTAGCCACATATTCGCGTAAACCGGTTATGTCTTTGCAAGATGATGTTTATCATCCTTTTCAAGGTTTGGCAGATTTATTGACAATATTTGAACACTTCGATAAAAATCCAAAAGGATTAAAAGTCACAGTTGCTTGGGCTTATGCCACAACTCATTCAAAGCCCCTTTCGGTTCCCCAAACACAAGCATTACTTTTCTCTCGTTATGGAATTGATATAACAATTGCAAATCCAAAGGAATTTCCTTTAAGTCAGAGTATAATTGATAAAGCAATAAAGAATGCTGAAATTGGTGGTGGAAGTATTAAATTTACAAATGACATGGATGAAGCATTTGAAGGCGCACATGTGGTAATTCCCAAAAACTGGGGAGGTTTTGGGCATTATTCAGTTAATGATTATTTAGCTAATGAAACTGAGTGCACAAAAGAAATGAGTGAAAATTTAGCAAAATATAAAAGTTGGATTTGTGATGCTCGAAGAATTAAACTTGCTGATAAAAATGTAAAACTTATGCACGCTCTTCCGGCGGATAGAAACAATGAGGTTACTGATGAAATTCTTGATAATCCAAATATTTCAATTGTGTTTGATGAAGCTGAAAATAGACTTCACACTGCAAAATCAATAATGTCTTTAACTATGTAACAATATTTTTACATTTAAATTGTAGAATTTAAAGTTTACCCTAAAGCGATATCTTTAAATCATTGTAATATCGATATTCAAAATTATTTGAATAATTTAAATATTGAACGAAATTTATTTATTTAATAGACTTATTATTTTCATAATTAATTTTGGAGGTGGTTTCATACCAAGTTGTTCCATTAAAGCTAACCGGTCTGGAACTCCCCAATGTTCAATAAGTTTGCCGTCTTTAAATTTCGCTATATCAATTACAGTTATTTCAAATTTTTTTCCAGTTGGAGGTAACGGACCGAATTGCTGTTTATGAGTACCGCGTCCAGTCATTCTGCCCCAAACTTTATCTCCATCTAATATCAAATCCTCAATTATAAGGCTAAAATCAGGAAAGGCTTTATGAAGACTTGTAATAGCCTTTTTAACTCCTTCAATATTTGGTGGATCAAATCCATATTGATGCTCAATAAATTCTGGTGAAGCAAGTTTATCAAAAACTGAAACATCACCCTTACTAAATCCATTTTCAATAAGGTTACGGAAAAGTTGTTCATTTATGTTCATATCTATACTCTTTTATATTTGTTTTCGACTTATTTATTACAATAGTACTAGGGTTTTAAAACAAAATTTGTTTTAGAACAATCAGCCCCATCTAACAATAAATTTGTCTTCTAGCATACCAAATTTTGATCCCCAAGATTCATTCTCAAAAGGCATAAGAATCTTGCCATCTTTTGATAAATTAGAAAAATATTTTACATCAACCATTCAGATTCATTCGAAATTGAAATTGAAAAATTATCACCAAAATTAAATTTATTATTAAGCATATTATCTAAAGCCAGAAAATCAGCATCACTAAATTCTACTTTTGAATAAAGTAATTTTGTCTTATAATCCATAGAAACTGACATTGGAGAATTTTCAAATTCCATTATTTCTAATTTCACATCAAGTGCTGTATATAAAATTCCATTGTTTCACGACAATTTCTTTTAAAAGCAAAATACTGATTAAATTTTGTATTACTTATAATTTACCTTTTCATAATATTAGTTTTGTTTATAAATTACAGAAGACAACATATCCTAAAATAATTTTAATTTCAAGATAAAACATACAATTATTCTGAGTCGAAGTTATTGATAAAAATAGTATTTTACATTTCAATAAAAATAAAAACCATGCATTACAAATATTTTTGTACAAAATGTAAATCTGAATATTCTGCTGATTTTATTGAGGAAAATTATATTTATTTATGTCCTAAATGTGGAAAGTTAGAAAAGAACAAACCGCTTATTGGAGTTCTTGAAATAATTTATAATTATGAAAAAATTAAAATTGAAAATTCAAAAAAGGAATTTCTAAAAAATAGAGTTGGTAAATTTTGGCAATATCCATATTTATTGCCTTTGAGATATAATGAACTTGGAATTATTGATATTTCGCAAAATCAATTAAGTAAATTAATACTTTCACAAAATCCTATTTCTGCAATTGAATTTCAAAATCAATCAATTAAAATATTTGATGATACACGTAATCCAACTTTGTCTTATAAGGATAGAGCTTCAATTCTTGTTGCATTAAAAGCAATACAATTGGGGGTAAAAGAAATATCGGCTGCTTCTACCGGAAATGCCGGATCTTCACTTGCCGGAATTTGCGCTCGACTTGGATTAAAATCTCATATTTTCGTTCCCAAAAATATTCCGGAAAGTAAACGAATACAAATTCAATCCTTTGGTTCAAACATTTATGTTGTTGATGGAGATTATGATCAAGCGTTTGATTTGTGTTTAGAAATTTCCCAAAAGAAAAATTGGTACAATAGAAATACAGCATATAATCCATTAACAATTGAAGGAAAAAAATCTGCTGTTTATGATATGTTCATATCGTTGAATGGGAAACTTCCGGAAAATATTTTTGTCCCAGTTGGAGATGGAGTAATAATTTCCGGCATTTATAAAGGATTGAAAGAATTATTAAGATTAGGTTGGATTGAAAAATTACCAAAACTAATTGCAGTTCAAGCTGATGGAAGTGATGCAATTACTCGCTATTTAGAAATAGATAATTTTGTTTACGAATCGGCAAACACTATTGCGGATAGTATTTGTGCCGGCGCTCCACGAAATTTATATATGGCAGTTGAATCCATTCGAAAAACAAACGGCTATGGAATCAGAGTTTCCGATGAAGAAATAATTTCTGCACAAAAAATATTAGCTCAAGAATTTGGAATATTAGCAGAACCAGCAGCCACCGCCGCATTCGCTGGCTATAAAAAATTAAATGAAGAAAATAAAATAATCGGAAATTCTATTTTAATGATTACAGGAAATGGATTAAAAGATATTTCTGCATTGCAAAGTTGGAATAATAATCCGAAAATAAAATCATATGGTGAATGGAAAAATAAATTGATATAAAATATAACATGTAAATCAGCATAATTTTGTCATTTCGATCCTGATGTTTTTTATCAGGAGAGAAATCTTGATAATCATAGATTTAAGAATTTCTTTCATGAATCAGTTAAAGTTTCTTTTATCATGTGGAATGGTGTGAGATCTTTTTAGGATTACTAGTGAAACAAAATAATTATTATCTCTATATAATTTCAAACTGGAATAATAAAGTTATTTATATTGGTGTCACAAATAATCTTGAACGAAGAATTCATGAACATAAAAATAAATTAGTTGATGGATTTTCAAAAAAATATAATTTATCAAAATTAGTTTATTATGAAATCACGAATGAGATTAATTTTGCAATCAGAAGAGAAAAAGAAATTAAAAAGTGGCGAAGAGAAAAGAAAAATATTTTTTTGAATCAATAAATCCTTATTGGGAAGACTTATATCAAAAGATTTCTCAGTCTAATGAAAAAATTCTCCTTCGAAATGATCTGGTGAAAAATATAAATGGAATAATAATCACTGCCGGATTATCCACCAGAATGGGAAAATTTAAACCCCTTTTAAAATATAATGGTAGAACTTTCCTTGAAAATATAATTTGCAAACTTGATTTGATTTGTAACCAAATTATTATTGTTACAGGATTTAATTCAGAGAAAGTAACTGAAATAATTTCAGCAATTGAACCTAAAATCAAAACTAAAATTGTAATTGTTTACAATGAAAATTATAATGATGGAATGTTTTCATCCTTAAAAGTTGGAATTGAACATTTTAATACTAATTGGGTGATTTATCATTTTGTAGATCAACCAAATATTCCGGAAAATATTTATTTAGAATTATCAAATCAAATAGATATAACTTATGATTGGATTCAGCCAATAAATAAAGGACGGAAAGGACATCCAATTATATTTGGCAAAAATGTTATTTCAAAAATTAAGCAAAGTAACTTTGATTCTAGTTTAAGAATTATATCTCAATCAAATGAAATTAAAAAGTATTTTTGGGAATGTAATTTCGAAGAAATTTTATCAGATATTGATACTGAACAAGACTATTTAAAAATAATTTAGGATAAAAATGAAAATTTATTTTATAAAAATATTTGTGGGAGTTTTATTATTTACTGAAATTGTTATTTCTCAGAATATTAGTAAAGCGATTACTACCGTTGAACATGTAGATATAAAAAAATACATTGGTACTTGGTACGAAATTGCAAAAATACCCAATTCATTTCAAGATCAATGTTCTAAAAATACTACTGCAAATTATTCAATAAATGAAGATGGTGATTTAATAGTTTTAAACAAATGTATTGATTTCAAAGGTGAAGTAGATGATGCTGAAGGACTTGCCCGAATAGTTGATAAAAAAACTAACTCAAAGTTAGAAGTTAGTTTTGTAAGTATTTTAGGCTGGAATTTATTTTGGGGAGATTATTGGATTTTAGGTTTGGATGAAAATTATAAATTTGCAGTTATTGGAACTCCATCAAGAAAATACGGTTGGATTTTAAGTCGCTCTAAAAAAATGAGCGAAAGTGATTTGGAAAAATGTTTTCAAATATTTGAGAAGAATGGTTATGATAGAAAAAATTTTGAATTAGATATTCATGATAATTGATAATTATTGTTATAAAATTTATTAAGTAAATAATGAGATAAATATGAAGTCAAAAATGTTTTATTTTACAATAATATTTTCAGTAATGATTCAAACATATTTTTCCCAAAATTATGAATTGAAATCACCAAACAGTAAGTTAACCGCAAAAATAGTAAATAACCAAGGACTCAAATATTCATTTTCGTTCAGTAAAATAAATCTTGTAGAAGATGCGGAAATATCGATAAACATTGACGAAAAGGAATATCCGTTATTAAATTCTAAAGTTGTAAATTTCAAAAATACTATTATCGATGAAATTATAAATTCAACTGTTCCAACAAAATCTTTGCAAGTAAAAAATAACTGCAACGAACTTATTTTAATTTTCAGAGAAAATATTTGGGTTGTTTTCCGTGCTTATGATAACGGTTTTGCGTATAGGATTATTACGGATTTATCAAAACCGGTAAAAATATTTAATGAAAATGTTAATATAAAATTTGCCGGAAATAATTCAATTTATTTCCCCGAAGAAGAAAGTTTTATTTCACACTTTGAGAGAAATTTTAAGTATTTAAAAATTAATGAAATTTCAGAAAAACAGTTTTGTTCACTTCCAGCTTTAGTTGAATGCGATAACAATATTAAAATTGGAATTACAGAATCGGGACTTTCCAATTATCCAA
>JBGSKB010000449.1:0-2655 GCA_041741395.1 Melioribacteraceae bacterium | reverse complement strand
ATCGGAATGACCGAGCAAACCTTTTTCAGAAGGAATTTCAATTCCGCCTAAATATAATTTCCTATTTTCCGAAAATGCATGAACATCATATCCAAATCCGGTTCTAAAATTCATAAAATACCTTATATTAAATTCCAATTTACCTTAATTAAACCTCCGAGGTTTTCGAAACCTCGGAGGTTTTTATTAGTATCTCCTAATTTCAAAACTTACAAATTCACCTACAAAACTTCTCCATGCAATTTTTATATCGCGAACATCTGCATGCATTGGTCCGATTTTTAAATGATTAAACAAAGCTTCAATCCGATATTTTTCACCTTCCACAACTGTTAAAACTGTTCCATCATATTGATTTTTTGTATAACCGACTAAGTTAAGTTCTTGTGCTTTTCTTAAAACAAAATATCTAAATCCAACTCCTTGAACCAAACCGGAAACAGTTATCTGAGCTCTATGCATCCTCGTCATCTTCAACATGAAATTTTTCATTTATTGCATCAGATATAGCATCATACCAAGAAATATTATTAGCAATTTAATCAGCAATTGACTCAATTTCTTCCATTGTTAATTCACGATCAATTTCTTGCAACGCAACATCTTGTACGTCTTCTGCAGTTATTTGATAAATAATATTATCCATTTTATACCTCAATTGGTTCGAATAAAATTTCTAATTTTTTACATAATGCATCTAAAACTGATAAAGCTCTGTCCCTTCCATAATGTGTTTCAATAGTATAACTCTTGTAACTTTCAGGATAGAAAAAATTTCTACCATTTGGATGCATGGGATCAATCTCATTCGTTATAATATATCTTGTCTTACCAGTTCCCCATGGTAATGGAATTTTATCAATAAGTTTTTGATCCACTAAATATTTTAATACTTTTTTAAATAAATCGCGAACCATACCTCCTTCAAAAATTTTAGAGTCAATTTTTACAGCAATTCGACCAGATTTTCTACCCTTCGATGAAATGTCAGAAGTACTATAATCAAGAATATTTTCCGATTGAAGTGCATCAAATATTGAATCAAAAACATCACTATATTTTTCATAAAGTTCAATAGCTAATTGTCTTTCATCTTGAGTAATCGCCATTTTCATTCCCTTATGTCTATTTCTTAAATTTTTTATATACTGTAAAATAAATATTTCAACTTTGGGATTAAGATTTGGATGATTAGGTAGAATTTGTAATAGTTTGTCATTTAGTAATTGAAAATCCAAACAATACCAACGAGAATCACCAATTGTTGATTTTGAATCGCTAAAAACTTTCGGTAAAATATAAACTAAAATATTTAAGTCATCCTTATGGTTTTTTAATAACCAGTCAGCATATTTTTTAGATTGTGCGGAATTTACTTTACTATCAATTTTTATTTCAAAAAGAATATTTAATTTTCCTTTATGACCCAAATTACTTGAGTAATCAGTAGTTAGAAAAATATCAAATCTACCAACTCCTTTTACACTCAATTCTGTGGATAAAAACTCATTTGGAGTAACTTCAGTGTTTTTAAATTCTATAATTGGTAAAATTTCAGTAAGAGTGTTTTTATCATGATAAGAAGATTTTAAACATTTGCGATCATGAATAACAGATAAAAATCTTTGTAAAACATAATCGTACATTAAGTGGCTTCCATTAGGGTCAAGAAGCCATCCTAAAAATGTAGAATGCCACCTTTCAAAATGACTTCTACCAACAATATTGAGAAAGTTTGGTTCATTTAGAATATTACTAATTTTAATAAAGTTTGGATCAGAAACTAGATCTAATAATCTTTGTGGGAATGAAACATTTTCAATACTTTCTTTATTTTTCAATATTTTACCTAAAATAATTAATTATTTTTTTTCATAAATAAATTTTCATACAATTCAGAAATAAACAATCCCAGCATAATCAAAGCTGCGCCGAAGTATCCAAAATTAGTTATTTTTTCTCCTAATATAAAGAATGCAAAAATTGCCGCAAAAATTGGCTCAAATGAAAAAATAATTCCCGCTTTTGCCGGTGTTACATCTTTCTGATATTTTGTTTGAAGCGCTGTTGTAATTAATGTTGCAAAAATTGATGTATATAAAATTCCGCCAATTAAATTATTTGTTAAACTAATTTTAAAGTGTTCTAAATTAATTCCGGAAAAAATGAGGGAAAATAAAATTGCTAAAATTGCAGTCGTAAAAATCTGCAAAAAAAGTAAAACCCAAAATTCATGTTTTACGGTTTCAATATCTAAATAAATAATATAGATTGCGAAAAAGAAAGCGCAGATTAAGGTTAAACCGTCACCAAGATTAAAGTTAGTTGCAATGTCTTCAAACAAATTAAAAATTGAATTTCCGCCGCTCGATAAAAATGCAATTCCAATCATCACCAGAATTGAACCGATAATTACGCCTTTGGTTGGAATTCTTTTTTCAATAATTGTTTGAAGAATTGGAATCATAATAACAGTTGTTCCGGTAAAAAATCCCGATTTTGTTGCCGATGTATATTTTAATCCAATTGTCTGAACTGCAAAACCGATAAACAACAAAACTCCTAATAAAATTCCGACGACAATATTTTGTTTTGTAAAAGTTTTTTTTATTACAAAAGGAATTAATATTACTCCGGCAATTAAAAAACGTAATG
>JBGSKB010000448.1:0-8466 GCA_041741395.1 Melioribacteraceae bacterium | reverse complement strand
CAATTCTTTATACATTTTATTTAAAAAAGTTAAATTAACTCGAGGGAAAAATGAAAAGACATTTACAATATTTTGCAATTATGTTAAGCATAATTGTTTTTAATTCAACCACTTTTGCGCAGGATTCTAATGCAGTAAGAAATCAAAATCAGATTAAAGAAAAAGTTAATAACGGCAAACAAACTCAAAAACTTCATGGAAGAAATTTTGTGGATGAAGATGGTGATGGTTATAATGATAACGCACCAGATCATGACGGTGATGGAATTCCAAATGGTTTAGATGAAGATTACAACGGAAATGGAAAAAATTCATTTGTCGATCTTGATGGAGATGGAATAAATGATAATTCCACAAATGGCAATGGATATGGTGCAAGAAAAGGTCTAAATTCTAATCATGGTTTAAATAAGAATTCTGTTGGTGCACAAAACGGAAATGTAAACGGTGCCGGAAATAATACTGGAAATACTGATGGAACAACTTCCGGCAAAACAAGAAAAGGTAGAGGCGGCAGAGGAAATTAATTATCCATAAATAAATTATATTATGAAAAATTTTAAAAATTTAAGAATTGTTAAATTATTATTTATTGTTTCATTTATATTAGCAACTGAATTATTTGGACAATGGAATTTTAGTTTAGCTACTTTACAAGAATATTCAGATAATCCATTTCATTCACCTATTCCTATTTCTACTTTTATCAGTTCTTTAGATTTAGGAATAGAATATAAATACGAATCATTAGGTATTGGGTATTATGGTAATTATTCTATGTTTCATGAAATTGCCGACAGAAATTTTTATTGGCATCAAATAGGTCTTTGGAATTCTGCAGATAATTTAATGTACGGTTTATATTTAGAACAAAGAATAAATAATACTGATTACGAATTTTATGATTACACAAATTATAACGGATATGCTAAGTACAAATTTTCATTTGCAGAAATAAATGGTTTTGCAAGTTCATCTTTAAGTTTAACAAATTATGCTTACATAGATGATTTAGACAATTTACTAGGTTCTGCCGGTTTAGGTTTTAATAAAAGCTTTGAAACAAAAACTACAATTATTGGCGGAGTATCTTATAATTATAAAAATTACTTTGATACAAATCTTAATGATCCATCTTTAGTTGGCGATAGTCTTGAACAATCATTTTCGTCAAGTGCTTTTACAAGTCAAGTTTATTTATACGGAAGAATTGCACAATCGGTTTTTGAAAATACTGGATTAGCAATTCAATATTCACATCAAAAAATTATTGGCGGAACGGCTAAATACGTTAGACAGTTAGATTTTATTTATGGCGATGAATCGCAATATTTTGATGATCCAATTAGTTATGAAGGAAATACAATTTCTGTACAGCTAACACAACTTTTAGGTGAAGGTATAATTTTTAAAGGAAATTATTTGTTAACACAAAAAGAATATCCATCTCAAGGAATTTATGTTGATGCTGAAAATTTTGATTCAGCCATTTTAAGAAGTGATGATCAAACTTTATTAAAATTATCTTTGTCAAAAAAGTTTAATTTAGCAGAAAGTTTTATTGATATTTCATTATCATATTTAAATATTGATAACAAATCAAATAGTTATTGGTACAAGTACGGCAGCAGTCAATTTAATATTAATTTTGATTATCAGTTTTAAGTTTATATTTTTTATCGGACTTTAAACATTTTACTCATTAAAAAGAATGTTTAATTCTTTTTATCAAACTATAATTATTCTATGTGAATATTTTAAATAAAATAAATCTTCAGCCTAAGAGTTTAATATTAATTTTTATTGCGGTTGCAATTTTAGTAATATCATCTGCTCTTTTTGAATTTTACCAAAGCAAAAAAGAGATGTATGATTTAATGGCTGAACAATCTCATTCGCTTTTAGAAACTACATTTGCTGCATCATCAAATGCTTTACTATCTTATGAATCCATTGAGGCTGAACTCAAGAATAGATTATTAAATAATGCTAATCTTATAAAATTACTGTATGATAAAAATCAAATAAGTAATGAAACTCTTAAACAAATTGCCGACCAAAATAAAATTTACAGAATAAATATTTTTGACAAATCCGGTAATAAAATATTTAGCAATCATGAACAAATTCATACAGATTTAGAACCAAAATTTGAACCCAAAGAAATTCTTTCTCCAATTTTTAAGGGATTAACAGACACAATTTTTATTGGTGTTAAACAAGCAAGGTTTGAAGAAGGATACAGATTTGCAATTGCCGTATCTGCGAAAAACAGAAGTGCTATTGTTTTAAATTTGGATGCAGAAGAAATTCTAAATTTCAGAAAGCAAATTGGATTTGGCAGTTTATTAAAAAAACTCACAAGCAACAAAAATATTATCTACGCTGCTTTACAAAATTCTGATGATGTATTAGCTGCTTCCGGAAATATTTCGTATTTAGAAAATATTAATGAATCTAATTTTCTAAAATCTTCTCTCTCCGATTCTATTTTTGCTTGGAGAATTATTGATCTTGATTCTTTGCAAATATTTGAAGCTGTTCATCCTTTTGCCCACAAAAATATAATTGTTGGATTATTTAGATTAGGTCTTTCTTTAGATTCATTAAATACAATTAATGAGAGAATAGTAAGAAGATTAATTATCATTGGAATAATATTATTTATATTGGGTTCATTACTTTTGGTTTATATTTTCACCCGCCAAAATTTTGATTTGCTTCAAAAAAGATTTAAAGCAATTGAAGGATATTCAAACAAAGTATTACAAAATGTTAGCGATGGCGTTATTGTACTTGATGAAAATGATTTTGTTAAAATAATTAATTCTGCAGCACAAAAATTATTTCAAATAATTAAACCAACATTAAATTCAAAAAAATTAAGTGAATTAATTTCTCCCGATGAATGTGCCGAATTGTATAATACACAAAAGGGATTAAAACAAATTGAGTGCTCAATAAATAATCAAAAAAAATATTTGTTGGTTTCACGAAGTGAATTTTTTGCTGAAAATAATTTGCCCAATACAATTTTGGTTATCCGTAATTTAACTCAGCAAAAATTATTGGAAGATCAAATTCAGCGCAAGGAAAGACTAATTGCAATGGGCGAACTTGCTTCTGGAGTCGCTCACGAAATTAGAAATCCATTAAATACAATTAGTACAATAACACAACAATTGAATAAAGATTTTGAACCAATTGAACGAAATGAAGAATTTCACACATTGGCAAGTTTGGTAAACAAAGAAGTAAAAAGAATTAATGAAACAATAAACAGTTTTTTAAGATTTGCGAAACCGGAAATAATTTTACTAAAGGAATTTCAATTATCAGAATTGATCAGGCAAATTGAAGATCAATATAAGCCGATGTTAGCTGAAAAATTAATAAAGTTTGAAAAAAATATAGAGTGGGATGGAATTGTAAATTGGGATCGAAACCAAATTCAACAAGTATTAATGAATTTAATTCAAAACTCTTTTGATGCAATAGATAAAGGCGGAAAAATAATTCTTAAAATTCTTCTTGAAACAAATGAACAAATTAGAATTGAAATTATTGATGATGGGAATGGAATTCCTAAACATATTTTAAATAAAGTCTTTAATTTATATTTTACGACGAAAGCCAAAGGAACCGGAATTGGCTTAAGTTTGGTACAAAGAATAATCTTTGAACACGGTGGAACAATTTCAATTGAAAGCGAAGAAAGTAAAGGGACAAATTTTATTATTATTATACCTCAATTTCCAATCACAAATCATTCAAAATAATTATGAAAAAATTATCTGTACTAATTATTGATGACGAAGAATCGCAATTACAATCTTTAAAAAGTTATTTAATAAGAAGAGATTATGAAGTTTTTACAGCATCCGACGGAATGAAGGGTATTAGTATTATTCAAACAAATTTAATTGATGTTGTATTAACCGATTTTAGAATGCCGAATTGGGATGGTTTTACTGTATTAAAAAAAGTAAAAGAATTTAATCCCGAAATTGATGTTGTTGTAATTACCGCATACGGAAGTGTGGAAGATGCTGTAAGCATTATGAAAGCCGGCGCATATGATTATCTTTCCAAACCAATTGATTTGGATGAACTTGAAAATTTATTACATAGAATTAAAGAAAAAAGATTTTTGGTTTCCGAAAATAAATTATTGAAGCAGCAGCTTGAAGAGAAATTCAAATTTGATTCAATAATTTCCGAAAGCGGAATCATGCAAGAAGTCCTTAATACTGCGGCTCGTGTTGCAAATAGCAAAGCTTCGGTTTTGATAAGAGGTGAAAGTGGAACCGGAAAAGAATTAATTGCAAAAGCTATTCATTTTTCTAGCCCAAGAAAAGATAAGCCATTTGTAACCGTAAATATCTCTTCCCTTTCCGAAAATTTACTGGAGAGCGAATTATTTGGTCACGAAAAAGGCTCTTATACCGGAGCTACAAATTTAAGAATTGGACGATTTGAAGAAGCTAACGGTGGAACTTTATTTATTGATGAAGTCGGCGATATTCCGCTTCAAGCTCAAGTTAAACTTCTTAGAACAATTCAATTTAATGAAATTCAGAGAATAGGCGGAAATTCAACAATAAATGTTGATGTTAGAATAATTACAGCAACGCATAGAAATCTTGAAGATATGATAAAGAAAAATGAATTTAGAGAGGATTTATTTTATAGATTAAATGTGGTTTCAATTTGCCTTCCAAAATTAAAACAAAGAAAAAGTGATATTCCGATTTTAATCGAACACTTTATTAAAAAACATTCTGCAATAAATCAGAAAAATGTACAATATGTTTCTTCAGAAGCGCTTGATGTTTTAATGAAATATAATTATCCGGGTAATATACGCGAGCTTGAAAATATTATTGAACGAGCTGTAGTTCTTTGCAGAACAGAATATATTACAAAATCTGATCTTCCAAATTTGATAAGTAAAATATCTGAAAAGAAAATATTTGATACAACGGATTTAGAAGATGGTTATGAAAATAAAGTCAGAGCTTTTGAAAAAGAAATAATTTTGGAATCACTAAGTAGAACAAACGGAAATAAAAGTGCTGCTGCCCGCTTGTTAAATATTACTGAACGGCATTTGAGATCAAGATTAGAAATTTTGAATATTGTTTACGCTAAAGAATAATTGTAATAGATTTTTATTTAGATGAGTTTTAAAAAAAAGAGAAGCCGAAGCTTCTCTCTTTTTTCATACTGCTGAAATATTTTTTTAATTTCTTCCCGATCTCTTAGCTGAACCTTTGGAACCAGTTCCATCACAAACACCAGTACCATTACCAGCACCGTTACCTTTTCCATAACCAGTGCCGTCTTGTGGTCTTACTTGTGAACCACTTCCATCTTTTAATCCATAACCTTTTCCGGCACCTTTACCTTGGTTCCCTGTTCCAACATTATCACAAATTCCGTCACCATCAGCATCAACCCAGTTTGGTCCAGGTGTTGTGCTTTGCAATGTTTGTGCTTTAACCATGTTTCTTGTTTGGATATTATTTTCAACTTGTGCAAAAACTGTTGATGTTAGTAATGAAACAACTAATAACATTACCGAAAGATTAATTAAGTTTTTCATTTTTTTCTCCTTTGTTTATTGATGATTGTTATGCTCTAAACAAAGAAAATAGCGTGCCATTTTTTATTGTTCAATTTTTTACCAAAATTTAAAGAATTAGAATTTTTTGCTAAACTTAATTACTTATTGGTCGGATAATTCGCCTTTTGTGTCGAGTTGATATGAATTTTTGTATGGATAAAAAAAATGCCGACCATAAAATTATGATCAGCATTTTACATTAGTGAGAATGATTTTTAAAGAACCAAAGTATGTTTTATTGTTTTGTTTGAATCTGCCATATCAAAATTATTTCCGGTAATTGAATTAACAAACAAAGCGCATCCTTCAATTTTTACAATTCCTAAATTTTCTGCAAGCCAGACTTTTGCTTTATATGTCTGAATTTTACTTGCAAGAAGATTATTCATATCCGGAATATTTATTGTAACAGTATATTCAATTTTGATTGCGGGAATTTGTTCAGATATTTTATTCAATTCAATATTTTCTTCACCTAAATATTTTGCAGTAAGTGTAAAAACTTTAAATTTTGCAGTTCCCATAACGGCATTTGCTTTATATACTTCCCATTCGGAATTTTGCTCAAGTGGAAATTCAATAACTTTAAATGATTCATCTAATTCAAGTTTTACGGTAAACCCTAAAGAATCTGGTATTAATTCAGATGTTCCGGTTGTATCTGTTAAAATTTCTATCGAGTTATCTGATATTTTAATTTTTGTTTGAAGATTTAAACCTTGCAGATAATTATAAATTTCGCTGCAAACAAAATAGTCCGATTCAAATTTATCAATATGTAATGTTCTTTGCCCCAATTGAATATAATTAGTTGAACTTAAATCTAAAGTATCAACATTATATGTAAATGATTTTCCGACTTCAATTGGAAAATATTTTGCAATTTCCTCTGCGTTGTTTTTTGTTTCCGGATCATTTGTATTCGATGAATTTTCTGAGCAGCCGATAAATGTTACAAGAATAATTGCTACTAATATTATACTAACTATTTTCATTTTTTAATTCCTCACTGCCTTTATAAATATTATTGCTATTTGTGTTTGAGAATTTAATACTGAATTTTGTACCAATTCCTTTTTTACTGCTTACTTTTATAAACGCATCATTCAATTCGCAATATTTTTTCACCAAAGCTAAACCTAAACCATTTCCGTCAAACTTTCTTCTATAACCTCTTTCTTCCTGCGTAAATGGTTCAAAAAGTGTTGGAAGAAATTCATCAGAAATTCCAATTCCGGTATCTTGAATATCTACACTTAAATTTCCATTTTCATCATTATAAATATTAATTTCTACATGACCTTCTTTAGTATATTTCAATCCATTATCAATTAAATTTACAAAAAGTTGAGAGAGTGAATATTTATCGCCCAAAATATTTGTTTTCTCAGCACTGTTAAAAAACTTTAATTCCAAACCTCTTTGTTTTGCTGTGTGTTTAAATTCTTCGTAAAGATTATTCAGAATATCAGAAACCAAATCTATTTGCGTTCTGAATGTTTCAAATGTTCCGGATTGGAACTGCGCCATATTTAATATTGAATCTATTGTTCTTGTTAAACGTCGGCTGCCCAAATCAATTGCGTGAAATAGTTCTTTATATATAGATGCATCATCTTGATTTAATTCGTTTTGCAGTAATGATATATAACTAAGAATAGTATTTATGGGAGTTCTAATTTCGTGAGACATACCAGCTAAAAATTCTGTTTTTAATCTATCGGATTCTTCGGCTTTTTCTTTTGCTCTAATTATTTGAGCTTGATGTTGTTCTTGAATAGAAATATCTTCAATTGTTCCATCAAAAAATATCCCGTTCTTATCACCTTTAATTAAATTACCGCTTATACTTACTGTAATAAGTGATCCATCTTTCTTTTGTACAACTTGCTTATTATTGCTTATTGCACCTTCAAATTTAATTTTATCAATTAAATTATTCCAAGCTTCAATTCCGTGTTTTAAAATTGAATGAGTTTTTATGCTTAATAATTCATTTGAATTTGTGTAACCAAGTATTTTTACTAATGCGGGATTTACTAAAACAAGAGAGCCATCAATTTTTGTTCTAAAAATTCCCATTGTAGAATTTTGAACTAAACTTCTAAACCTTGCTTCATTTTCCTTAAGCTTTGCTTCCATTTTATGTTTATACAAAGCCATTTCAATTGTGGTGTTTAATTCTCTTTCTTCGAATGGTTTTATGAGATATCCGAATGCATCAGAAACTTTTGCTCTTTGAAGTGTTGGTTCATCAGCGTTTGCAGTTAAATATATAACCGGTATATCTGAAAATGATCTAATTTTTGTTGCGGTTTCAATTCCATCAATATCACCTTGTATCATAATATCCATAAGAATTAAATCGGGTTCTTCTCTTATTGCATTTTCAATTGCCATTTGTCCATTTGAAACAATTCGCATTACTTCGTAACCCATTGCCTTTAAGCGTTCGGCAATTTCCATGGCAATTATTATTTCATCTTCAACGACAAGTATTTTTGCTTTATCCATATTTAGTTAACCCGCTTTTGCATATTTGGGATCTTCGAAAACAAGTTTAACTGTTGTACCATTTTTATTATAAAACTCTACTTTGCCATTTAGTTGAATTGTTAAATTATTAACAAGTCTAAGTCCTAAAGAATCTGATTCTTCAATCTTTAAATTGCTGGGGATTCCTTTTCCATTATCGCTTATTTTTAATATTAGTTTATTGTTTTCATTATGACCCATATCAACTCTTATCTCACCGTTTGCGTCATTATCAAAACCATGTTTTAAAGAATTAGAAATTAATTCATTAATTATCAATCCGCATGGAACGGCTGTATCAACGT
>JBGSKB010000447.1:0-2595 GCA_041741395.1 Melioribacteraceae bacterium | reverse complement strand
TGCAGTAAGTTTCCACAAAGCAGATTTATCTGGAATAAAAATATTTTTAAATATTTTTTTTAAATCACCACTTATAAAATCACCTAAATCATAACTTTTAAAAATTTTACTTTTTTGAACATCAACTAATAATGAATTATCAATAATTTTATTTTTTTTTGCTGCTGTTAAAACAAAAACTTTTGCTCCAAATTGATTAAGATATTTTACAAACTTAGAAATTCGTTGAACAGCTGGACCACCTTCCGGTGGAAAATTATATGCAATAATAAGAATATTCATTTAAAGATTTTTTGAATGATTTTTTATTTATCCAGTAATATGTAATTCATGAAACCGCCAATTGCTTTGCCGCCATTAAGATTTTTTTCAATCCATGAAACTATTTTGTACTTTATTGTTTCATGCTTATGCGGTTCTCTGTATTTATTTGGTTTTCCAGTAAATTGCAATTTGTTTTGCCAACTATAATTACTTATCATTTCATTCATAACTTTTGGATGCGATTCTTTAAACTTGGCAAGTAAATTTAACGGACCATAATCAAATTCTTTTGGAGCTTTTTCATAATAATCTTTTGCGCGGTTTAATCCCCAATGGACTGAATCCAATGCTCTTTTTTTATTCTGCATCAAATGAGGAGGACGAACCCAGCCATAATGGTAAACCTCAGCATCAACTTTTACAACTTTTAATTTTGAGTGTCCGATTTCTTGTCGAGGATTATCATAAAATTCAAATTTCCTAAAGGATTGCGCACTCTGCCAAGAATGAATTTCAGGTAAATTTCTCACAATTCTAATTTCATTCGGATACCAACCATGTCCATTATGGTAATGATTATAATCACCCCAAAAATGTTTATATCTAAAAAGTAATCCTTCAACTTCTTTATCATCAATTAATTCTTCACATCTATTTTTAATAATTTCCAAATATTTTTCATGAATAACTTCATCAGCTTGCAAATAAAAAAGCCAATCGCCACTGCATTTTTTCATTGCAATATCTGTCTGTATGGAATTAATTATTCCTTTCTTGAAATACTTTTCTTCCCAAACTGTATCAATTATTTTTACTTTTGGATTGCCAATTTTTTCAATTCTCTTCCTTGTATCATCACCATCACTGCTTTTCCCAACTGCAATAAAAAATTCATCAACAATCGGCAATATTGATTTTATTGATTCAACAATTGGATAATAAAGTGAAACACCGTTTCTTACAAAAGAAAATCCACTAATTTTCATAATATATTTTTATCACATTTCATGTTTAGATTTTGAAAAATACTAACAAGTTGAAGCATCTCAAAATACAATTCTTACATCATAAAAAATCCATTAACCCAATTCACAAAATTCATAAAATAATTCCACAGCGGACTATATATGAAAAGAAATAATAGAACTGTACCGTAAATTCCTAAGTTTAATAATTTTGCTGTATATTTATTGGGGAATATGTCGAACAAAATATGTGAACCGTCTAATGGCGGAATTGGCAGCAAGTTAAAGCAGAAAAGAAAAATGTTAAAGATTATCGTTAATCGAATGATATTATGAATTATGTTGGTAATTTCAATTTGTGTTGAAACAATTAGATTGAATATTAAAAATGTAAGGACTGCTAAAATTAAATTTGAAAATGGTCCGACAAATGAAACGATTGCATCATCACGAAATTGATTTTTAAATTTACTTCGGTTTACCGGTACCGGTTTTGCCCAGCCGATTAACATAAATCCGGATGTAAATGCCAAAATTGGCATTACAATGCTTCCAATAAGATCAATATGTTTAATTGGGTTTAGAGTTAATCTGCCCTGCAGTTTTGCAGTATCATCTCCAAAATTATTTGCAGCAAAGGCATGAGCAAATTCGTGAATGCTCAATGAAATTAAGAATATTGGAAGAAAATAAAACATTAAAATTAATTTTTCACTTATTTGTATGTCAGGCAAAATTAACCTCTTGGATGAAAATCTTTATGAACTTGTTTAACATATTCTCTATCAATATGCGTATAAATTTGTGTTGTTGAAATATCTGAGTGCCCAAGCATTTCTTGAACAGCGCGCAAATCGGCTCCACCTTCAAGCAAATGTGTAGCAAATGAATGACGAAATGTATGCGGATGAACTTCTCTATTAATTTCTGCTTCATCGCAATATTTTTTTACAATTTTCCAAATTGCCATTCGTGAAAGTTTTGAACCTTTGGAATTTAAAAAAACAATATTTTCACTTTTCATATTTTTTTGTAAAATAGGTCTAACTTTTACTAAATATTCTTTCAACCAATTTATTGCACTTGAGCCAATTGGAACAATTCTTTGTTTGGAACCTTTTCCTAAAACTCTTATTACTTCATCATTAAGAAATAAATCTGAAATTTTTAAATTTATTGCTTCCGAAACTCTTAAACCTGAAGAATATAAAATTTCTAAAATCGATTTATCGCGCAAACCTAAATTATCACTAATATTTGGCTGATCGAGAATTTTTTCAATTTCATTGAATGATAAAACTGCGGGCAATTTTCTTGATAATTTTGTAGAATTTAAATTTGAAGTCGGGTTTGTCTCAATATAACC
>JBGSKB010000446.1:0-9240 GCA_041741395.1 Melioribacteraceae bacterium | reverse complement strand
TGCTTTATAAAAAAAATAAACGCAGCAACACTTAATAATAGTAAGGTTGAACATCCAAAAAAGAAATATATTTTCTTGACTTTCATTGGTAAAAAAAGTAATTAGTGAACTAAAACATGGTATATTTTTCCACTTAAATTTCAAATGACAATTCAATAATAGTAAATATATTTTGTAAAATAAAAAGAGCTCACTATGGCATTTACAGGTTCAGCACTTCAAAGAGAAACATTAACAATGATATTAGCCGGCGGACAAGGCGAAAGGCTTCATCCATTAACCGGAATGAGAACCAAACCTTCTGTTCCGTTTGGCGGAAAATATCGAATAATTGATTTTGCTTTATCAAATTGTTTAAACTCAGGTTTAAGAAAAATTTATGTCCTAACTCAATACAAGTCTGATTCTTTAAATCAGCATTTATATGAAGCCTGGAATATTTTCAATCCGGAACTTGGCGAATTTATTTATTCAATTCCACCTCAGAAAAAAACCGGAAATGAATGGTACCAAGGAACAGCTGATGCAATTTATCAAAATTTAAATCTGATGCGACAAAGAGATTATTCTTGGTGTTTAGTTCTTGGCGGTGATCATATTTACAAAATGGATTATATGAAAATGCTTCAATATCATATTGAGAAAAAAGCAGATTTATCCATTGCAAATATTATCACTCACAAAGAGGATGCCACACGTTTTGGAATTATTGAAATTGACGAAGATTATAACGTAAAATCATTCATTGAAAAACCGGCAGATCCTCCGGAAATACCTGGTAAACCTGGATTCTCTTTTGCAAATATGGGAATTTACGTTTTTAATGTGAAAGCTTTAACTGATGTTTTAGCCGAACTTGTTGATCAAAATATTGCAAATCTTGATTTTGGAAAACATGTAATACCATTAATGGTTGAAAAACATTACAATGTTAGAGCATTCAGGTTTGAAGATGAAAATAATCCGGATAAACCTTATTGGGTTGATGTTGGAACAATTGAAAGTTATTACAAAGCAAGTATGGATTTGTTAAGTGTAAATCCGGATTTCAATTTATACGATTCCAATTGGCCTTTGCGAACAATGCAAAGACAAATGCCGCCGGCTAAAACTCTCTCACATGAAGGAGAAAGAGTTGGAAGAGCAATAAATTCATTAGTTACAGACGGAACAATTATTTCCGGTGGTTTGGTTGAAAGATCCATTATTGGTCCAAACGTAAAAGTAAATAGCTACACGTATATTACGGATTCCATAATTATGGATAATTGCAATATAGGCAGACATACAAAAATAAGACGTGCAATTATTGATAAAAATGTACACGTTCCCGAAAGAGAAGAAATTGGTTTTGACCCCGATATTGATAGAAAAAGATTTACAGTTTCTGAAACTGGAATTGTGGTAATTCCGAAAAATTATAAATTCTAAAATTACGTTTCATTAATAAAAATTTTAAATTGCGAATAGTTTAAAAAATTATTCGCATTTTTTTTGCAATGACATGAATATAGAATTAAAAAATAAAATCTCTGCAATTCCATCTTTGCCGGGTGTTTATCAATTCTTTAGCAAAGAAGGAAAAATAATTTACATTGGCAAAGCAATAAATTTAAGAAGTCGAGTTCATTCATATTTTAGATTAAAAGTTGATTCACCAAAAACGCAAGCATTAGTTAGTAAAGTTGAAAATTTTGATATAATAGCAACTGAAAACGAAATTGAAGCTTTAGTTCTTGAAAATAATTTAATTAAAAAACACAAACCACGTTATAATGTAAATCTTAAAGATGATAAATCATATCCGTATATAAAAGTTACAAAAGAACCATTTCCTCAAGTATATCCGACACGAGACGTAGTTCAAGACGGGTCAAAATATTTTGGTCCTTATACTGATGTAAAGAGTATGAAAAATTCTTTACGAATGATAAATAAATTATTCAAAATACGAAGCTGCTCATATTTTATTGATCAGAATGTAATTGAACAAAAAAAAATAAAAGTGTGTTTAGATTTTCATATCAAAAAATGCGATGGTCCTTGTGAAGGATTGATTTCTGAAGAAGATTATTCCAAAATGGTTAACCATGTTGTAAAAGTTTTGCGAGGAAAAACTTCTGATTTAATTGATGAATTAAAAAATGAAATGAGTGAAGTTAGTGCAAAATTACAATTTGAAAAAGCTGCTGAGATTAGAGATAAAATTGAACAATTAAAAATTTATTCTGAAAAACAAAAAATTGTAACGAATGATTTTGATGATAAAGATATTATGGCAATCGCAATTGAAGCAAAAGATGTTGCTTGCACAATTTTGAATATTCGATCTGGAAGATTAGTTGGAAAAAGACAACTCAAATTAAGTGTAGAGATTGATGAAGAACTTGAAAAAATATATAGTTCTGCAATAAAATTTTACTATGGCGAATATGTTGAAATCCCCAAAACAATAATTCTTGAAGTTTTGCCGGATGATGATAAAGCCTTGCTGGATTGGCTAAATTCAAAATCTGATAAAAAAGTTAATTTTATTATTCCTAAAATTCAAAGTGAAGCAAAATCTTTGCTTACAATGTGTAAGCAGAATGCAATACTTCAGCTAAAAGATCTCCAACTTCAGAAAATGAAAAAAGATGGAAATTTACCTTACGTATTATCTTCGCTAAAGAGAGATTTGCGTTTGCAAAATCTTCCAAGAAAAATTGAATGTTTTGATATTTCTAATTTACAAGGTACGGATGCTGTTGCAAGTATGGTGGTTTTTGTTGATGGAAAACCCAAAAAATCATTTTATAGAAAATATATTATTAAAACTGTTGAAGGACCAAACGATTTTGCAAGCATGCAAGAAGTTATAGAAAGACGTTATACAAAATTATTAGAAGAAAATGAACTTCTGCCGGATTTAATTATGGTAGATGGCGGGAAAGGTCAACTTTCAAGTGCGGTTGAAATTTTAAAAAAAATTGGAATTGAAAAAATTGAGATTATTGGCTTGGCAAAAAGATTAGAAGAAGTCTTTTTCCCAGGTATTTCTGAAGCACAATCGATTCCTAAAACTTCATCAAGTTTAAAGTTGCTTCAACATTTAAGAGATGAAGCACACAGATTTGCAATTGCATTTCACCGACAAAGAAGAGATAACAGAACTCTTCAAACTGAGCTTACGGAAATTAAAGGAATTGGGAAAAAAGTTGCTGAAAAATTATTGACAAACTTTAATAGTATAAATGATATAAAATCTGCCAGTCAAGAAGAATTAATTAAAGTTGTTGGAAAATCTAAGGCAAAACTAATTTTAGATTTTTATAATAACAGAGAAGAAAATTAAAAAGCCAAGCAACAAATTACACAAATTGAATACTGACCGCTGCTTCCTTCCGGACCTCACGGAGTTGGGCATCAACTTGTTAATCAGTGCTTGGCAAAATTGAGGTGTAAATATAATTATTAATTGCGTTAGATAAAATTCTTTTCTATTCTAAATTCTTTTTTAATTTTTATTTACTTTTCTTAATCTTACTCTTGATCTTGATTTTGTACATCATATCCAAAGTTGATTTGGGTGAAATGGATTAAGATCAAGAAACAAAAGGATTAGTAAAAATCAGTTTAATAAATTTCTAATTATTTCAAATTCACTTTCCCAGTTTAATTCCTTAGAAGCTTTTTTACAGTTGGACATAAATTCATTTAGTGATTTTTCATTTTTCAAAAGTTCATTAATTGTAGACACAATTTCATCATCATGTTCTGGATTAACATATTTCCCAACTTCATATTTATTAACAATATTTTTCATTTGAGGAAGATTACTGCACAAAACTGGAACTCCCGCCATTATATATTCAAATATTTTATTTGGCAGCGCATAAAAATAACTTATACTAATATTTTCAATTAATGCAATTCCCAAATCTGCACAAGCTGTATAGTTTAGAAGTTCATCATGATTAACTGTGCCAATAAAATGAACTCTTTTTTGCAGATTTAATTTTTTTGTTTCATTTTCAAATTTTGTTTTAAATTCTCCATCACCAATAATTACAAAATGTGCATTTTCAATTTTATTTAATATTTGAATAAGTTTTAAAATTCCTCGCCCTTCTAATATTACTCCTTGATACAACAATATTTTTTTATCTTTTTCAATTCCTAATTTATTTCTTAAATCAATTTTTTGAATGTCATTTTTGTATTTAGGTAAATTTCGCAAAACTAAAATATTGTCAATATTATATTTTTCGTTTAAAAATTCTTTGTCCATTTCCCCGGTTACTAAAACATAATCAACTTTTCTAATAAATTTATTTTCAATTTTTGCAATTATATTTTGGATAATTGATTTGTTTCGCAATC
Organism: Melioribacteraceae bacterium; assembly: GCA_041741395.1. Taxonomy (GTDB): domain Bacteria; phylum Bacteroidota; class Ignavibacteria; order Ignavibacteriales; family Melioribacteraceae. The sequence continues at coordinate 4,878 of JBGSKB010000446.1, read as the reverse complement.
CAGCTAAATGAGCATAAATTTCTCTGCTGTTATAAAATATTTTTGCTTTATGATATTTTGCGAAAAAAAATGTTATCGGAAGTGTGTAAACATCTTCTGCAAAATATATTTTTGCTTTTGATTTTAACAAATCTTTAATAAGTAAATAAAAAAAAGTGAAGTAAAATTTTAAACTCGTTTTAGATTTATCAAGTTTATAAATATTTGTGTTGCCTAATTGGGATTTGAAATTTTCCGATTTCCAATCAAATGAAATTGTTTTAACATTATAATTAAGATTTGATAATGATTCGATAAGATTAACAACTCGAGAATCTTGATTTGCATTTCCAAGAAAAGTAATAACAATTGATTTTTGTTTTTGCAACATAGATTTAGAATTTAAACATCCGAAGTTTTAAAAACTTCGGATGTTTTATTATTATTTTTTACAGCTTAATGTGAAGTGTATTTCTCATAATTGATTTCGCATCAAACTTTTCTTTGAAATCAATTAAATTCATGCTTGGCGTCATTGGATTTTCAGCAGACGTATCTTGCGAAACTCCAATATCCACATAATTATAACCACTCTCGGTTGCATCTTTTACAACTTCAAACATCACACGTTGAATTGGTTTATACTCGGCATAATCATACAAAAGCATATTGTAAAAACAAATTGCAACATTTTTATTTGCATAAAACATTAGCGAACCGGCAATTGGTTTTTCATCTAAATAAACCATAAAAAGTTTTAATCTATCCGGCATAAGCTGTTTTAATTTTAACAAATCTTCATATGAATGAGTTGGTTTTACATTATGTTTAGCTTTGTTTTCAATTAGAATCGGATAGAATTCGTCATACTTTTCATTTACTTCAACTCTAACACCTTCTTTAATTGAATGACGAATATTTCTTCTTGCAGTTTGAGTAAATCTTGAAATGATATCAATGTTGGGATTTAATTTTATTGCGCTTGAAATGTAATGTAATTGAAAATTAAAACCTTGCCACAACATTGAAAAATCCAAATTGTGATTTGGAAAAGTTTCATAAATCATTGGTGCAGCAGTAAGTGTTAGTTCTGTAAATCCATTTTTTTTTGAATAATCTAGAAGTGTTGAAACTATTTCCATCGTTTCTTTAAATGTGATATCCGGAATTACAATTGATCCGTAACTTGCTCCAATCGGTGATTCAAAATGTGAATTATTAATTAAACTTCCCGGAAGAACTGCCTTAATTTTATTTTTTTCTTGAAATATAAGGTGATTAAATTTGAATTTGCCGGGAGTGTGATAATCAAAAAATTTCTGCATATGAAACATTGTTCCATTGCTGGAATTGAGAACAAAATTATCCCACTTCTCTTTCCATTCAGTTGTGTATTCAATAATTTCCATAATTGCCAAAAGTATGTTGTTCGGTGGTTAAAAATACAAAATAAGAATATGTTTCACATAATTAAAATAGCATGTAAAAATATTTTAAATCATATTTTAGAAAATATATTGAAGTGAAATTGTATTTGCATTTCCAATGCCAAAACTGAAAGGAGTGAAAGCATAATCCAAATTAAAATTTTTGTAAAATACGCCGGCTCCAAAAGAAATATTTCGCGATTCAATTCCATTTACATAACCTAATCTTAAGAAGAATTGTTTGTTGTATGCTACTTCTGAGCCAATGTGAATGTGTAATATTTCTGAATCAAAATAATTTTGAATTCCTAAAACCGGAACAATATCTAATGATGCAGATTCAACTGCAAATTTATAAGTTGCGTTAAAAATTAAATCTGATGGTAATTTCGTTTTTTCAAGTCTAAGTCTATTCATACTTCCCAAATTTCTAACAGATAGACCTAAATTAAGATTTTCTAAAATGTCCGTATAAACCAAACCAAAATCATATCCAAAACCCGTTGCATCATCTGCAAAAATACTTTCGTATAAATACTTTAATGAAAAGCCGAAATAAATATTTTCGTATATACGGAATCCAGATGATAAATTTCCGTAAAAATAATTTACATCAAATGTTGATTGCGGATTCTCTGTTGGTTGAGTTCTTACTTCAAAGTCTTTTATTTTTGTGGTGTTTGCTCCAACCGAAAATGGAATTCCCCATAAATTAAAATTTGCTCCAACAAATTGGCTTGATAAATCTTGAATCCATGCTTGGTGAGTAAACATAATATTTGCCGATTCATTTAAATTTAAAGTTGCCGGATTGTAATAAACTGATGAAACATTTCCATCTAAAAATCCAATATCAGAAACAGAAATTGTTCTTGCACTTGATCCAATTTTAAGAACAGAAAAACCGCTGTTTCCGGCATTTTGCGCAAATATTTGAATGGCAATAAAAAATAAAGCTATAATTTTTTTCATGTTTTTGTCTTAGTGTTCTTTGTGACAAGATTTTATGTACTACGTGGTAAAAAAAAGCTAACCACTAAGGACTTAAAGATTTTTCACAAAGTACACAAAATTAAAGTTAATCTAAAATAAAATTTCAATCCCAATTATGTGATGATCATAAGCTGCATAAGGTTCAATAGCAAATGCATAATTTACCGCAAACAATATTTCATTAATCATTTTTGAATAAGAAAATCCTAATGCCGGTCTTAATGGAATATCAAAATTGGAAATGCTAATTCGATCAATTCCGCCGCGTAAAAACAAATTTTCAATTATATTATATTCGGTACCAATTCTGATAAAATCAGATTCAGCATTGCTATGTTCAAACTCAATTGTAGCAATTAATTTTGGATCTTCAAATTTATATGCTGAAGAAAGCTTCATTAAAAACGGAAATTTATTAATTGTAGAATTTCCATCAGTTCCATAAAGATTGCTTGTATCCCATTTATATTTGGAATTTATATCAGTCAATACAAATGCAAAATTTAATTTACTATTAAATTTATATAATGCGCCAATATCAAAACCAAAACCGGATGAAGTGATATCTTCATAAAGTTTATAATAATATAATTTTAATCCAACACCGACAGCTAATTTTTCAGAAAATCGATTTGAAAAACTAAGAAAGAATTGATTTTCTGAAGTTGACAATTCTTTAAATTTTTCACCTTGACCGTCTCTTCCGTCAATTCCACTTATGCCCGCATTTATTATTCCAAAACTTATTCCGGCAGTTGAGCGAGGTTTTCCATCAGCAGATTTATTTTTACCAAATTCAAATTTTCTCGTAAAATTTAAAAAGTTTAAAGAACGGTCTAATGATAAAAATGAATATGAAGTTTGGAAATAGTTATTTTCTTGAAAAGCAGATAGTGCCGGATTATAATATGATACCAAATTTCCTTCATCTAATGCAGAAATAGAATTTCCCATTGAAATTCCGCGTGCACCAAAACCTAAACGACTAAAAGCTCCAGCCATGCTATTTAATTTTGAAAATTCCGGTTGAGCAAATATCGATGAAGTAAAAATTAATATCCCAAATACTTTTACTTTTCCAAACTCGAAAAATATTTTTACAAATTTTTCCATTACATCAACACCATAATTTTACCATAACTTTGTTCATTATCACCAATATCAATTCTAAAAAAGTAAACTCCATTTGGAACAAGTTCATTATTTTCATCACGACCATTCCAATAATCTATGTTATCTTTTTCACCAGGTCTATTTGCATTTTGAATTATTGTTTTTACTAAATTCATTCCAAAATCAAAAATTCTAATTGAAATATCTTGGTTTCCACCACTAAAATTATATTTAATATTTATTTGTTCTTCATCCGGTTTAAATGGATTTGGAAATGCGATTGCTTGAGATCCGGAAGCAACCTCAGGCGAAGTAAGAAAAACTTTCCAGTTGCCAAGCCACATTCCGTCGGTTTCGTAAAGTTTCGCAGTACCAGATTCAGAACCCAGCCAAATATTATTTAACGAATTTTCAAGAATACAATTTAATGCTCTAAATTTTGTCGTGTTTAATGAAATGTTTGTTTCAGAATCTTTAATCTGCGGAACGTTAATCCAAGTTGAGCCTAAATCGTTTGATCGGAAAACTCCATTATCGGTTGCAACAATTATATCAGATTCGGATCCATCCGTATTATATGTAAAATCAATATCCTGAATATTTTCACCGGCTAAAAAAGTATTCCAATTTTCTCCTAAATCTGATGAAGAACTTAAACCATAAAATTCAGTTAAACCTTCGGCTTTCCAAGTTGCAGCCCAAATTATATTTCGTGAAAAATCATAATCAATTTTTAAAACAAAATTCCCACTTATAGAATTTTCTTGATTTGTATGATTAAATTTTTTCCAGCTAATTCCATTATCCGAGCTTAAATTAATTCCGTTTGCAGTACCGACTAAAATTGTAGAATCATTTAAAGTTTTCAGTGAGAAAAATCTGTGGTTTAAATTATCTTCAAAATGTAACGCACCGGAAGATGGAGAAATTGTAAAATCCAAAGTATCGGTTGGTTTAATAGAATCAAGGTAATCCGGCGGAACAACAACTTTTTCCCAAGTTTCGCCGTTATTTATACTTTTTCTAAAACCGCCGTAAAAAGATGCAATCCAAATTGTATTTTTTGTAAAAGCAATACTTCTTGTAAAATTTCCCTCTTCAACCGGAATTGGCAAAGCCCTTAAAGTGTTAATTCCATAAACTATTGAGGAATCATCTTTCGCATCAATCGGTTGAGGAATGTCAATCCAAGTTTCACCTTTATCCGGCGAATAATGAAGCCCGGAGCCAACGGGAACAACATCATCAGAATTTTCAAGTGGGTGCCAAGTTGCAACCCAAACTGTATCATTAATAATTGCGAGAGCAGAAATTCCTTCTTCGCCAAATTTATAGTTTGTCCAGCTTTCTCCGCCGTCTGTTGATT
>JBGSKB010000445.1:0-8616 GCA_041741395.1 Melioribacteraceae bacterium | reverse complement strand
CGAAACCGGTTATTTGTTAGGACCAAATTCAAATTTAGAAAATGCAAAAACAATTTCTGAAAAATGGAAACCATTAAAAAATAATGGCGCAAATAAAATGCCGGATGTTGAATGGTTTAGCGGCGGACACACAAATTCTTTAGTTCCGTTTTATGCAAAAGGAATCGGAAGTTTAAAGTTTCTTGAAAATATAAAAGGTAATGATCCAGTTCACGGTAAATATATTGATAACACTGATATTGGTGTAATAGTCAAATCATTTAAATAAAACTTCTTAATTATTCTCAAATGTTGTTATCATAAATATTATGTTTGAGATTGAACAAACGTTTGTCTAAATTTATTTCTAAATTTCTTTTTCATCGATAATCTGCAAATATCAATTTTTAAAATTGGAGAATTTTAAAATGATAAATAAAAAAATAATTCCAATTTTCATTATTGCTTTAACTTTAGGATTAGGTTGGGCAATTCGTGGAAGTTTTGGACATGAATGGGGTGCTTCGTGGGCTGGAGCAATGGGTGCATTTGCAATAGTTGTTGTTTCTGGAAACAAAAATTGGTTAAAAAATGCTCCGGTTTTAGCATCACTCGGAGCGATTGGCTGGGCTGTTGGAGGAATGAGTAGTTATGGAATTGTAATCGGATATTGCAGAACAAACGATTTCTTAAATGTTCTTTATGGATTTAGTATGTTATTTATTATAGGCGGAATTTATGGATTTATTGGGGGAGGATTTTTAGGACTTGGGTTAGAATCAGAAAAAGAAAATAAACCAAATTGGGCAAATTTAATTTCTCAAATGGTTGCCGGAGCAATGTTAACTTGGGGTTTTTTAATTTATCAATTAGAATGGTTTATGACTCCGCCAAGATCAGAACTTTGGGCTGCCGCATTTGGTGCATCAATTGCACTTGGTTGGTTTTTGTGGAGAGAGAATTATAAGAAAACTTTGCGAATTGCTCTGTTTACTTCAATCGGTGCCGGAATAGGTTTTTCTTTTGGAAATTTTATTCAAGTAATTGGCGCTGCAAGCGGAATTGCTTACAATTGGTGGAATGTTATGGAATTTATTCTTGGCTTTTCCGGCGGACTTGCAATGGCTTATGCTATTTTAACTACAACATGGAAAGGTGAAATTGAGTTTTCAAAATCTTCAAATTTATTAGCAATTATTTTTCTATTTATCGTAATTCCTTATGTTAATTTTAATCAATCATTTGAAAGAGAATATTTAACTAAACTTTCCGAATTTCAATCATCTCTAAGTTCTTTTGATTTTGCTTCATTACAAATTTATTTTACTTTTTTAACTATGATTGTATTTTTTGTTATTTCAATTTTCGTCTGGAAGAAATATTCAAAAATGATGAATATAAAAATGAAAATTTAGTTACATTTTTATTTTTTATAAATTCACTTTATTACACAGTTTTTCTTATCCTAAGGAATGGATTATTCTATAGTGGATTTGGTTTGGAGAACTCTAATACTTTGTATATTCCAATTTTATTACTGATTTTCATTTTAGTATATTTTCAAAAAAATAACGAAATAAAAATTGGTGAAAGTATTTCTGTAAAATATTATGTGGGTAATTGGAAACTTTTAACTTTCGTCATTATAATGACTCTAATTCTAATTTCATTTGTTTCAATAAATATTAATAGTGATTTACCAGGTGCACATTATCGGTTTGAATAAATTGAAATGTGGATTTAATTTTCTTAACTGGAGCTTTCTATGAAATTACACTGGGTAGATATCTTAACCCTTTCTATATACTTACTTGCTGTATTAGGTATTGGAATTTATTTTTCTAGAAAAACTAAAACTACAGAAGATTATTTTGTTGGTGGAAGATCATATAAAGGCTGGGTAATTGGTTTAGCAATGGTTGGTACATCAATAAGTTCAATTACATTTTTAGCTTATCCGGCTGATGCATTTAAAACTGCATGGTTAAGATTTTTACCAAATTTAGCTTTACCTATTGGTGTTATTCTTGCAATGTACTTTTTTCTACCTTTTTATCGCAGAAAAAAAACTATTTCAGCATATGAATATTTGGAAGATAGATTCAGTCCTTCAATTCGAGTTTATGGTGCAGTAACTTTTATAATTGGTCAATGTGTAAGATTAGCTTTAATTCTTTTTTTAGTATCACTTTTAATGTATGAAATAACCGGTCTTGGTGCTGTTGAAAGTATATTACTTATGGGAGTAGTAGTTTCTTTATATACGGTCATGGGAGGAATAGAAGCAGTTTTATGGACCGACGTTATGCAAACAATAACTTTGATTTTTGGCGGTTTATTTATTTTAGCAGTAATCGTAATTGATCTTCCAGGCGGATTTGGACAAATTATTGAAATTGCAAATGCTAACAACAAATTTGCGGTAGCTGAATTATCGAACGGGACTTTGCAGCATGTCCCTTGGAAATTAACACTTTCTGATAAATCCGGTTTGATGATGTTATTAGTTGGATTAACAGTTTGGCTTCAAGAATTTGGAACAAATCAAAACGTGATTCAAAAATATGCAGCTGCTAAAAGTATGAAAGAAGCAAGAAAAGGTTTGGTTACAATTGGAATTATGAACATACCAATTTGGGCTTTGTTCATGTTTATCGGAACTGCATTGTATGCATTCTTCCAAGTTTTTCCAACACCGGAAGCTCACGCAATGTTAACTGGACAAAAAAAAGCTGAAGGAATTATGCCGTATTTTATTCTAAATTATTTACCGGTTGGAATTCCCGGAATTGTACTTAGTGCTGTTCTAGCAGCTGCAATGTCATCTTTAGATTCAAGTATAAATTCAATTTCAACGGTTGGAGTAAATGATATTTACAGAAGGCATTTTGTGAAAAATAGAGAAGATAAACATTACTTAAATGTCGCTTGGATAATTGCCTCAGTAACTTCTGTTATTATGATTTTGGGAGCAATTATTTTAGTTGAAACGGAAACCAAAACTTTACAAGATGCAATTACAATTTTAAATTCTGTTGTTATGGGTGGAGTTTTTGGAATGTATCTTTTAGGATTTACAACAACTCGAGTAAATGCAAAATCCATTTGGGTTGGAATTTGTGTCACATTTATTTTTTCAGTTTGGGTAATTCTTTCCGAGAGAGATTTTGTACCGGGTTCTCTAATTATTCCTTTTGATTTGTATTATACCGGAATGGTTGGGCATATTTTATTATTCGTTACAGCTTTATTTGCTTCATTTTTTATTTTTAGAAAAAAGGATAAAAACGATTTAACGAATTTAACTATTTGGACAAAAGATGGAACTCCAAATGAGAAATAATATTTAAATGTTATGAAATTATTATTTAGTATTTCATTATTATTCCTTTTATCAGAGCATATCATTGCTCAAAACGAAGAAGTATTTTGGCGTTTCCCCAAACCAAAAAACGGAAATACTTATGTTATTGCACATCGTGGAGCACACAATAATATTCCGGAAAACACAATCGCAGCATATAAGAAAGCAATTGAATTGGGTTGTGATTTCATAGAAATTGATGTGCGAAAAACAAAAGATGGAAAATTTGTAAGTATTCACAATTCAAAAATTAATGAATATGTTGAAGGAATTTCTGGTAACATAAGCGAATTTACGCTTTGTGAATTAAAGAAAATTAATATCGGGAAAGAATCTGAAAAAGAAAGAATTCCAACTTTAGAAGAAATATTTGAATTATGTAAAGGAAAAATTAGAATTTATTTAGATCTAAAAGAAACATATATTAATGAAATTGTTGATCTTGTTAAAAAGTATAAGATGGAAAAAGATATTATCTGGTACATTCCTTTTTCGTACGTTAAAGAAATAGAGAAGCTTCAAGAAATTTGTGTGGATTGTATTCCAATGCCGGATCCGGAATCGAAAGCTAATTTGGTAGAACTTTTTGAAAAATTAAATCCAATAATTATTGCGACAGATATGAGTCATTTAGATGAAGAATTTGTAAAAATTTCTCACAAAAAAAATATTAAAGTATTTGTCGATGAAAAAATTGGAAATGAATTTGAATGGAATAAAATTATACAATTGGGAACTGATGGAATTCAAACTGATAGTCCAGAAAAATTAGTAGAATTTCTGAATCGCAATTGACTTAATTAAATACAAATTCTTCCAATTTTTATTCATTCCAAATAATTATCTTGATTATCAATAGTTCTAATTATAAATTAGACAAACGATTGCATAATTATATTTTGCAATATTATATACAAAAAATTAAACAAACGGATTTTTTAGAATGAATGATGTTAAAAAGTATCATGGGATTTGGCCGGTTCTAATTACGCCTTATAATGATGATTTATCAATAGATTTTATTGGTTACAAAAAAATGATAGAATGGTATTTGCAATTTAATCTTGGTGGAATTTATGCAAATTGCCAATCAAGCGAAATGTATGAATTAACAGAAAATGAAAGATTAAAATTAATTTCAGAAGCAGTAAAAATTGTTAATGGAAAAATTCCGGTTGTAGGTACGGGTAATTTTGGAAAAAATATTAATGAACATATTGAATTTATTAAAAAAGTTTCTAATGCTGGTGCCGAAATTGTAATGTTAACAGTTCCGGAGTATTTAAATACAGATGATGAGTTAGAAAAATATTATTTAACAATTGCAGAAAAAACAGATGTAAAACTTGGAATTTATGAATGTCCAGTTCCTCGGCTTTATCATTTAGGATTTGATTTAATAAAAAAAATTGCAGATTCCGGAAGGTATTTTGCATATAAAGAAACAAGTTGCAATATAGATAAAATTAAAATAATTACTCAAATAACAAAAAATACAAATTTTACTCACCTTCAAGCTAATGTACCTTATTTACTTGAGTCAATTAAAAGCGGAACTCCTGGTTCAATGAATATTGCAGCAAACTGGCTTCCGGATTTAGTTGTGGAAGTTTTTGAAAAAGGATTACTCAATGATCCAAATGCTTATAAATTAAATCAAATTCTATGCGGAATGGAAATGGCGCAAAGATCAGTTCATCCAATGGGTGTTAAATATTTAATTAGAAAGAGAGGAGTTCTAATAAAACCATTAACTCGTTATCCAAGAAAATTGTCTTTAGAAGAATTATATGGTTTGGAACAAGCTTCAAAAAGTTGGTTTGATTCTGACGGAAAATTAAAAATTCTAAGCTAAATTTATTCTCACATTTATTTAAATAAGGAAATGATGGAAATTATAAATCCGGGTAACGAAGATTATCATATTCATTCAATAAATTTTTCTGATGGACTTAATACAATTGATGAAATAGTAAAATTTGCCGGTGAAATTGGATTAACAAAAATCGCAATTACAGATCATAACCAAGTTTATCTTGATACAAGAAATTTCCCAAGAAAATCATATAGAGGAATTATTAAGCGATGGAAAAATGTTTTTAATAATGTTGAAGTTCAATTTGGAATTGAAGCAGATATTCTAAATAGTAATGGCGATGTTTGCATGGATATTCAAGGGGATGAATCCGAATTAATAATTTTATCAACACATCAATCGCCGCCATATCAAGAAGATTCCAAAACAATTACATTAGGTTACTTAAATGCAATTGAAAGATATCACGACAAAATAAAATTTTTAGGTCATCCATGTTCAGTTTATCATGGAGAAAATGTTGATATTATTGCAGTAACTGAATTGTGCAATAAATATCAAATTCCAATGGAAGTAAATGGAGCAAATCTTTCTACAAATAGAACCAACTTAACAAAATTAAAACAAATGCTAAAATTAGTTGACCGAATTTATGTAAACAGCGATTCTCACACACTTTACGAATTGAAAACAGTACGACAAATTGCTTTTCAATATTTAAAAGGAAATGGATTTGTTAATAATACTTTTTAATTAATTTCCGGTCTTTCATTTCCCGTATATGGTTTTGCACCATTTATTTTATTTGTAAAAATTTTAATAGAAATTAAATTATCATCAGTAGTTTTTGGTTCAGTAATTAATCCAAAATATCTTCCCATCCAATAATCATGGATAAAATCTGTCGGATCCATAACTCTGTTTCCATTTGCTCTTCCATCCAAGTTAATTGAATTTCTATTTCCGGAAGATTCACGCGGTGAAATTACTTTTGTTCCGCCTTCGTAAGAAACATATCCAGGTTCAATAAATAAATCATCTCTGTTAGAATTTGTATAATTATGTTCAACACAATCTAATGTCCATTTTCTTAAATAATCTACTGCATGTTCAGCTTCACAGTCATTCCCGGTCATTACACCGTATGCAAAATTGAACCAAGATAAATGCTCAATTCTTTTTACTTCCCAAGCCCTTTCTAAACTTCTTAGATAAATTGATTTAAGATTTGGATCATCAACATAACGAAGCAAAGTGAAATATGACCAGAAAGCTAAATTATCATCCCATGGAGCAATATTTTCTGGGGGGAAAGTATTTTTTTGTCTAACTGTATGATTTAAATATCCCCAATCTACCAATTGTTGAAATGCACTATTAAATTTTTGATTTCCGGAAATAGCTAATGCAGATTTAGCTATTGCTTGAGCTTCAAGTCCGTTTAATCCTTTATCAACCCAGCCATAAGGATTGAGAAGATATTTTGCATCCCAGCGACCCCAGCGAGTTGGTTTTCCATCCATATCTTTTAATACCCAGCCATTATCTGAAATATATGTTGCAATTTTTTCAATATGTTCTTTTGCTAATTTTTTATTATTTCCTTCAGCAATTAAATCATGAAAAAGTGAAACAGAATAAAAGTGTGCCATAATTTCATCGCTTGATGTATCACCTTTCCAATACCATTTTCCGTCTTTTGTTGGATACCATTTTGCCGGTAAACCTCCGGAACCATGTCTGCTTCTTTCATCTTCATCACCATTAGCAGACCAAATTGCACGCGCAATAAAGCCATCAATTGGAGTAATTTTTTCAAGCCAAATCATTGCTTTAAAAGAATTTATTGCTTCTTGTTTAGCTAATTCATCACCGGTAACTAAATATTTATAACACATTGCAGCAAGATAGGGAGCAGTATGGCCACCGTCATTATCACTTATTTCTCTTATCCATGAATTATCTTTCTTATACAGCATATGAATAAAGCCCAATCTTTTATGTCCCATTTCATCCAAGTGCTTTTCAAAATAAGATACTTTTTTCTGTAAAGTATAAGGTTCATAATTTATAATTCCAATTCCTTTATCTGTTGCAAAACAAACAGTTTTATTTTGAATCGCAATATCATTTATAATATTTCCCGGAAGCCAATGATCTGCTCCGAAAAAATGCCAATCATTTTCTAACATCCGGATTGCACCATTTTTTGTTCCAATCCAAAGATCATTATCAAATCCTTTTTCTAAACATGTTGTATTTTCGAATGGTAAACCATTTTCACCTTTTATTGTTTGAATAGAAGCACCTCTTAAAACTCCTAAGCCTTTATCCGTGCTAATTATAATTCGATTTCCAAAACTTAAAAAGTCAGTTGTATTTGTAGATGGAAGTTTTCCCCAATCAATAAAATCTTGATTTACAATTTTACTATCGAATAATGCAAGTTCTCCAAAGCGAAGAATATATAATGTTCCGCTGTAAGAAGTAATTCTGTGAATCGGACCAATCTCAACGGGATCCGCAAGAAGCTGAGTTCCGTCTTCCAATAACATTGTCATATTACTTGAATAATATCCGCCTTCCGGTTTTATGTTGAGCAATTTGTTATTTGATAAACGGTAAATGTCATTTTCTGTTGCAGCATAAAGTTCATTATTGTGCATTGTCAAATCGACAAATTTATTTTTATCAATAAGTTCCCATTGATTTGAAAAACGATAAAGGCCATTTTCGGAAAGTGCCCAAAGTGAATTATCGATTGAAATTATTCGATTTATATTTTGTGGAGAGGATGAAAATTTTTCTATTTTTTCATCATTGATAAAGTACAATTCACTTTTCATTGTTATATAAAATTTTTCATCATAAGCTGCAATTGAAGTAATTTCATTATCAGTAAAAATTTTAGTCGATACTTCTTGTAAATAAACTTTATCTTCAACCGGTTTCCATTGAGGTTTCTCGTTCTTATATATTTTTTGAGAAAGTAGAAAGTTTGCAAATAAGAAAAACAATATTGTAATATTTTTTATCGATAAATTATTCATTTTAATTCTCCTCAAAATTTTCAAATTGCCCAAAACTAGTTATGACCAATGCGATAGAATATGATTATTTTGCTGATTATCTAAATTTTTTCCTTCAGCAGAAAATAAATAATCAATTCGGTTAATATAAAATTCTGTAATTTTTCCTCGAACCATTTTAAGCGTACTATTTAAAAATTTATTCTGTTCTGTAAATCCTTCTCCAAGAATTCCAACTGCAGCCGGAAGCCATCTTTCGGGAAACATTCCTTCGTAAACTCCACCATTTTTATACTTATCAATTTCGGATTGCAAAATTCTAATAATTTCTTTTCTAGCTTCTTCGGAGTTTATTGATAATCCTTTCTTTTTTATTTCTTCAATCAAAGCATTCTTATTAGGATAAATTAATGCAATAGTGTAAGGCG
>JBGSKB010000444.1:0-14414 GCA_041741395.1 Melioribacteraceae bacterium | reverse complement strand
TTCTGATGAATTTGATGAGCCATTTCTTAATCTTGTTAAAAATCTTGAAGACGAATATGAAAAAATTGATGAGCATTATGAAATGATAAATAACAAAAATTCTAAACTTTCTGCAGAATTTTATGAAGTAAAAAAATTGTGGAAACAGTCTAATTTTATTCCGGATGCAAATTCAACTTTGCGATTAACTTACGGTTACGTTAAAGGATATTCACCAACTGATGCGGTTTATATGTCGCCGTTTACAACTTTAACTGGAGTAATTGATAAAAGTTTTCTTGGGAGTGAATATGCAATTCCGAATAAATTAAAAACTTTATATGAGCTAAAAGATTTTGGTCAATTTTATGATGAAGAACTTAAAGATGTTCCGGTAGGAATTTTATACAATACGGATACAACCGGAGGAAATTCCGGAAGTCCAATTATGAATGCTTATGGTGAAATGATTGGAATAAATTTTGATAGAGCTTATGAAGCTACAATAAATGATTATGCATGGAATGAATCATACAGCCGTTCTATTGGTGTTGATATAAGATATGTTTTATGGATTACACAAAAACTTGGCGGAGCTGAATATTTATTGGAAGAGATGGGAATTTAGTTTACTAAATGTATAGATAAGTCATTCTGAACTTGTTTCAGAATCTAAGAGTCAAAAATTTGCTAAAAAAAATGCTGAAATGAATTTAGCATGACAAATTAGAACTTTTTAGACACCATAAAAAATTAATTGATATTTGAGTTAATCTTTCCAAATAAAATCAAATAACATATAACCGGCAGTTAACATAATTACATCATAACAAATTAAAACTGCAAGTTCTACAAACGAAGCAGATATCGAATCGCCATCCATAGAAAATTTTGTTAATTCCATTAATGTTAAAATCAGCGGAAGCAAAATTGGGAAAGATAAAACCGGGTAAAGCGTTCCCTTTGTATTTGCTTTAGAAATGATTGCAGCAATTATTGTTGAAGAAACAGCAATCCCAATGCTTCCAAAAAATAATGAAAGCGTAAAGAGAGAAAAATTTAAAATTATAAACGATTCGAAAAGCAAATAGTAAAGTACTACTATAGCAATATTCATTATAAAAACTAAAACAAGATTGAAAAATAATTTGCCAAAATAAATTGTTGATGGCGCAGCAATTAATTGAAGTGTAAGTGTTGTTCCTCGTTCTTCCTCAGAAACAAATGCGCGGGATAATCCGGACATTGCAGAAAAGAAAATTACAACCCAAAATAATCCTCCGGTTAAATGAATGCTTACTTTTTCTTGACCGATTGAAAATAAAATTACACTAATTGTAACAAGAATAAACATCGCCAAAGCATTTATTGCATAACGTGTTCTTAGTTCTGATTCCCAATCTTTTTTAAATACGGAAATTATTTTCATAAATGTTATTTGTTGATATTTTCATCAATATTAATTTGTCATTTCCGAATGCCCTTATCGAAAATCTAATTAACTTGGTTTAAATGGATTCCCACTTTCGTGGGAATGACATAATATATTAAAGTAATTTCTAAACAATAATTTAGTTTTTAAATTTCTCTATTTCCAAAACTTCATTACAAAGTGCTAAATCACTTTCTTCATTTGATGCAACAAATACTAAATTATTCTTACCTTCTTTTTCAATAATTTCATAAACTTTACTTTTACCGGAATTATCCAAATTTGAAGTCGGTTCATCAAAAAATAAAACTTTTGGCGAATGTAAAAGTGCAAAAATAAATTTCATTCTTTGTTTCATTCCGCTTGAATAACCTTTTAACAAATCCTTTTTTCGCGAAAGCAATTCAAATTCATTCAACAAAAAATCTGCTCTTTCTTTATCAAATTTAATTCCGCGAACTTTTGAAAAATGATAAAGATTTTCTTCAGCATTAAATTCATCATATAAAACTAAATACGGCGAGACAAATCCAATATGATTATGAAGTTTTTCCGGTATAATTTCATTATCTAAATTTTTGTGAATTACTTTTCCTTTGGTTGGAGAAATTATTCCCGCTGCAATTTTAACGAGAGTGGATTTTCCCGATCCATTCTTACCGGAAAATCCATAAATTTTCCCGCTTACAAAATCACAATTTATTTCTTTAAATATTAATCTTCTGCCAAAAGTTTTTGTAATATTTTGAAGAGAAAGAGAGAAGTCATTCATAAAAAATATAATTTTTATTGTGAAATGAATTTATAAAAACTAAAATTGGTTAAAGAATGATATGAAAATAAAATGAAAAATATTATTTCAAAATAACAAACTTACCTTTTTTAATTTTATCGTTTGCCTTTGTAACATAAATGTAAACACCGCTTGCCAATTTATTCATATTGTTATCCAACCCATTCCATGTTACAATCATTTTTCCGGAAACTGAAATTGGCAATGAATTATTATATATCAAATTCATGTCCGCAGAATAAATATATAATTCAGATTTACCGCTTTCATCAGCAAATGTTGGAAAACAAATATTCCCAAATTCTTCATACCGAAAAGGCTGTGGATAAACAAAATCTACATTTGTTCTTTCTATATAATTTGATGCGAGTTCATTGTTAATAATGTAACTGTGACCAATATAATTACTATTATTTCCGACAATTTTTGCAAAGTAATTATCGCCTATTTCAAACGATCCATCAAACGAACTTGTTTCAATCGTAAAATCAATATCAATATTATTTCCGGTAGTTAATGTTCCGTTTACATCTGAATTACTCAAAATTGCAAAAATTGAATCCGGCAAACCTTGTGAATTATCTTTTATAAGTAGATAATTTAACGAAGTAGGTTCACAACTTAACATTATTGGCATTTTGGAAGATTCCAAAAAAATTTCTGTAGAATTTTTAACAAGCGGATAAAAACTTGCTTCTTCAAAATATTTATTTTCTTTAGTTCTGTTGTTTGTAAAATATAACCAGATTCCAAATTCATTAAATAAATCAGAGAAGGAAAAACCAAAATGACTAAGGGAATTCTGCAATGCAACTATTGCTTTTTGATTTTTTTCACTCATCAAATCCCAGCTTTTCTTAATTATTTCATCGCCTGTATTTGGGGTTTCCGAGCCAAATTTTTCTTTTAGAAAGATATTCCAAAGTGCAACATCATAACCGTCATTACCGTCATCAAATCTTGTAAATCTTCTACTTGGCTTATTAAAATAACTTTTCATGTAGTAGTAATAATCATTAACATGATCAAAGACAAATTCTTCCATTGATGTTGAAGTTAGTTCATAATAAAATCTATCTGAATCTCGGTAAATATAATTTCCAACTTGTATTGCATGATGAAATTCATGTGCGGCTGTAACTCTTGCAGCTTCAATTCCTTTTGTATAAAAAGAGCCAGTAAAAGTATTATGTATTTTTATATAACTTATATATTTGTTATCACCAATTTCGTCATCCAAATTAGTTGAGCCATAACCGCCGGCAGAACTTGTTACATAAATATCATATTTGTCATCTCCGCCGAATGTTCCGTCTTTTGGCGGAGCTATATAACCTAAAATCTCAACTTCGTATGTGTAAGCAGAATCAAAAGCAATTGCTAATCTTCTAACGCTTTCATTAATATCTAATTTAATCCTAACATTATTTAGAATATCTAATGTATCATATTCTGGTTTATTAACTCCGGTTGTATCAAAATGAATTCTAAAAATTCCGGAAGGACTAACAATACTTTTCTGCATTTCCGGTCTTGCAAAAATTTCTTCTATTTTTTGTAACTGGTCAGAAGTAAATTCATTTAAATGAGTTCTTATTGATGCCGCTAAACTAAATCCGCATTTATTATTTTCACTTTCCGAAATTTGAAATTGAGTTTCAATATTTGGAATGGAATTTCGTAAAATAAATTCTTTGTAAAGTGAATCTAAATTTTGCGAAAAGATTATTTCGGCAAATAAAAATAAAATCAAAATTGTTTTTCTAAGCATCAAATTCTCTGAAATTTAATACAATTATCTTCCGATGTATAAATCAAATAAAGTTTACCGCCAAAATTTTCAATAAAATAATCAATAATATTTTCTGTTTCATAATCTGCCAGATGTTTTATTGTTCTGGTTGCAAAATCCATCTTAAACTTTTGAACTTTATTTTTCTTCTTAAAATATAAAATATAATTTTTCCTTTTGTCTTGAGAATACCAAAAATTATTTTCATTAATTGGTGAGTTACCGAATAATAAATATTTTGTTTTAATCTGCTTTGTATTTTTACCATCAAACAAAATTATAAGCTCATAACTTTTTTGATGTAGAATTGTAAGCACAGATTCAATATTATTTTTTCGCAGTCTATCAATAATTGTTACTTTGGGTTTTTCATTTTCTGCAAATTTAATATTGAAAAATTCTCTCTTTTTACTATCCTTAAAATTTTTGAATTTCAGATATCCATTTGAATTCTGCCAATAAAAAATATCATTTACTGAATTTATTATCTGATCAATAACATCCGATTCAATAAAAATATTAGATTTTACTTTATACTGATCATATTCAAACTCCATTTTTCTCAAATATAATTTATCCAAATCTTTTTGCAATGTATAAATATTATCGGATGAATCAATTATAATTTGCTGAATTGGATTTGTTGTATATATAAAGTTTTGAGAAGAAGTATTTTTTTGTTTTCTTTCGGCGGAACGAATTTCTATAAGTCTTTCATTTTTTGTAAACGCAGTAATTAAATTTGATTTTGGCGACCAAGAAATATCTGAAAAATCATTAACAAATTTTTCCAATTTTTGTGTCGAAAAAATGCCATTTTTTGCTAAAGTTAAATTTGCAACAAAACTATTTTCTTTATCAGTAATTAAAAAATTGCTTTCAAAACTGCTGCCCATTTTTTTATAATAAATTTTATTCGGTATTCCGCCAATTGAATAATTAAAAGTCATTCCCCATTTTTTCTGCGAATCAATTTGTTTAATTAATCCATTTTTGCTTAAAAGTAAAATTGCATTAACATACTTATTCTTCAAATATTTTAAGTCGGTAATTCCTTCAAAGTAATAGTTTACTATGTTGTAGTTGATATCATTTAGCTTAACATAAGCTTCATTTTCATCATAATTTATTGCGGCAATATCTTTAAACCCGTTTTTATTAAAATCATCTATTTCAAAAATGGTTGGAACAAAATCAAAATTAAATTTTAAACTTTGGGAAAATGAGTAAACAGAATCACCAAGAAGTATTTTAATTCCGTTAACATCTGTAATTGCAAGATCCGTAAAATCATCATTATTGTATTGAAGTTTTTTTAAAGATAAAAGTGATTCGGTAAATAAAATTTCTCTCGATTCAGTAAAATTAAAATTTGAGTAACTTTCCAAAAATTTTAAAGAATTGTTTAAAATATCAATACCAATTAAATCACTATTTCCATCTTGATTAAAATCTAAAGGAATTATTTCGCGAAAAATATTTTCTTCAAGCGCAGATTGCTGAGTTAATCTAAAACCTTTTGCAATTAGTATTTCGAAACCGTTAAAATTTGGTCCAAAAATTATTGCTTCATTATTTGAATCATTATTAACATCGATAATTTCAATGTATGAAGGATAAGAATTGAACTCGATTTTACTTAATAACCGCAAGGAATAATTTTGTGTGAAAGATACAAGTCCCGCTAATCTTTTATTTCGCGAAACAAATAAATAATAATTTTCGCCTTTTTTTGAAGTTGTTAACCATTTGAAATCATCAATCGGGAAAAAGAAAAATTTCTTTTCCGGCGCAGCAAATGTAGAATCAGCCAAACCTTTATGAAGTACAAAACTTTTTGATTGACCGCCGTAAAGAATGATATCATCAATTCCATCATTGTTAAAATCAATAAATGTGAATTTTGTAAATCCGGGATAAGTTTTAATTATTTCTGAAATTCCAAAATTATTCAAAAGAGTTTGGGCAGAGACATTTGCTGAAATAAACAATAAAAAAATATACTTAACTATTGTTTTTCCTTTCGATAAGTCTTTGTTTTCTTCTATGAAGAGCTTCGTCAAATCTCCTCTTTTCATCTTCGGTTTCCGGAATAATCTCAAATGCTTTAGCGGGTTTACCATTTTTATCAACACCAACAAATGTAAGATATGCAGAATTTGTGTGCAAATTTTTTCTTGAAATATAATTTTCTGTAATTACTTTTACGCCAATTTCCATAGATGTATTAAATGCTCTATTAACCGAAGCAATTAATGTAACAACATAACCCAACTTTATTGGATGATGAAAATCAATTTTATCTACAGATGCGGTAACACAAACTTTTTCTGCATGTTTGCTTGCGGCTAATGCCGCACAAATATCTATCCAATGCATTAATTGTCCGCCCAATAAATTACCAAGTTGATTTGTGTGTTGCGGCAGAACCAATTCAGTCATTGTTATAATTGAATCTTTTACAAATTTTTTTTTAGCCATTAACAGAATTCTCTAATTCAGCATTAAGTTCTTTTAATTCTTCAATATTATCATCGTTTGGATATTTACTTATATAATCTGCAATATTTCTCAAGGCTTCGTTTTTTCTTTCTTTCAAAATTAACAAATTTATGAGTCTATAGTGAGCTAACGGTGCATATTTTGAATCAAAGTAAGTGTTTTTTACATTTTCATAATATTGAATTGCAGCATTGAAATATTCCATTTTTTCATAAATCAAAGCGCTTTCATATTCCTTTTCCGCAAACTTAGAATATAATTCGGCAATCTTTTTTTCAGCTTCATCAACCTTTGGATGTGTCGGGAAAAATTCAATAAATGCTTGGAATTCTTCTATTGCTTTTTTGGAATAACTTTGTTCCAATTGATAACTTGGCGATAATTGAAAATAAGACTCTGCCAACATAAATTGAGAATCTTGAACAAAATCGCTTGCCGGTGTATCTCTAATTACTTTACTGAATTCATAAGCAGATAATAAATATTGTTCTCTTTTAAAGTATGTAAATCCCAAAAAATATTGTGCATCATCATTTATAGAACTTCCGGTGTATTGCAGCAAAATTGATTGAAATTCTCTAATTGCTTCTTCATAATCATCATCTAACATTAACTTTTTTGCATATTCCAAATGCTGTTCTGCAGTTAAAGATGTTGTATCAACGGAAGACGAACAATTCCAAATTAAAATTGAAGTAAGGTACAAAACTAAAAATTTTTTCATTTGATATTTTTCCTAAATCACATTTTGAAAACTACATTTAAAAATCTTATTTGCTTCTAACGTTAAAAAATAAATAAACCGCAACTGCCGCAGTTCCTATTGCAATTGTTGGTTCAATTAAACTTGAAAAAAATGGTTCACTTGGAATTTCCGGTGAAGTAAATCCATAAGCAATATTTTGTACAGAATTTAATCCACTTAGAGCTAAAGTATCAGAAAAATTATAATCAAATTTTTCAACTTTTCCCAAAATTCCATTTGAGCTAAAATAAAATGAACCTTCAACTTTTATTTTTCTATTCACCAAATATTCGCCAAAAATTCCATCTCTAAACATTTCGGGATATTCAACAAAAATATTTTTTATTGAATAATTCAGAATTTCAGAATTACTATTTTCTTCTGAATTTAAAATAAATCCCACATTCTGCAATTTTTCAATAACTGAATTTGACATTGCGCTATACTCTTGCGGAGAATTAAACTCAAATTTAAAGCTTAAATTTTTGTCAATTTTTAAAGAATTAATTTCGGAAACCGAAACACCAAGAAGTGAATCAACGATTTCTAAGTTTGTCTTAATTTGAGCATTTAGAACAATATTAAGAGCAAGAATTATAAGAATTGTTAATTTCAAAAATTAATTACCAGTATTTCTAAATTTTGGATTGCAAAATACCCAATATTATATCAAAATAAAATGTACATTCTGTTGACCGCTTTGCTTTAAAAAGTAAGAAATTTAAGATTGTACACTTTTTTGATGTTATCAGTTCCTTTTGTTATTAAGTTTTCAATAAAGGGCAAAAATATATCATCTTGCCTTTATAATAATTTATCTTTAAAATCACTTTGTAAATTTTAAGTATTTATGAAAAAAAATCTCGCGATAATTTTAGCTATAACTTTCAATTTTTCTGTTTTTGGACAAGAAACATTTAAATTTTTGATGTTAGATCAAAGTCCGCGCGCTTCTGCTTTAGCCGGAAGTTTCGTTTCAAATAATGATGATCCAAACGTAATTTTTTATAATCCAGCAGGAATTAGTTACTTAAAAGATTCCCCAATTTCATTTTCTTTTGTAAAACATTTGTTAGATATTAATTCAGCCGCACTTTCATATTCGCATGAATTTGAAGGAATTGGAAGATTTGGCGCAGCAATTCAATATATTAATTACGGCACTTTTGATGGAAGAACTATTGACGGAATTGAAACCGGAGAATTTGCAGCCGGAGAATTTGCAGCATTAATTGGTTATTCAAATTTACTTGGAAATAATTTTTATTACGGAGCAAATATTAAATTTATTTTTTCCGGAATTGCAGATCGTTCATCAATAGGACTTGCAGCTGATTTAGGTTTACATTACTCAATTCCAGAAGAAAGATGGAATTTTGGATTTTCAATCTTAAATCTTGGTTCACAAATTTCTCAGTATTATTCCTTTGTAGAAAAACTACCTCTTGATGTTCGTTTTGGATTTTCAAAAACCTTACTTCATTTTCCATTTACTTTTTTTGCGTCATTAAATAAATTAAATGGAGAATATGATTCTTTTGGCCAAAGATTTCAACAATTTACTTTTGGCGGTGAATTCAAACTAAGCAGTGTAATAAAACTTAGATTAGGTTACGATAACGAAAAACGCAAAGAATTTAAAATCGGCGGAACTGCCGGTTTAGCCGGAATTAATTTAGGCGTCGGCATTTTAGTTTCAAACTACAATTTTGATTATTCATTTTCTTCACTCGGTGAAGTTGGTGCAATTCACAGAATTGGCATTTCTACAAAACTCTAAAATTAAATTTTTCTAAGTTCCACATTAATTCTTAATTCCCAACATATTTTTATCCAAATAATTTTAAATTCCAAAAAATTCCACTTTTATATTCAAATTTTAAAAAATCTCTAAAATTGAATTTTATTAAAATTCTAATTCAGTTATTAAGATATTTTTGTATGAATAAAAAAATATTTTATTTAATTTTAACATCAATTGATGATAAGAAAGTTGACATTACTCAATAATAACTTTCAAAAAAAATGAACGAAATACAAAATTCTCCAATCTATACAATAAGTAATGCTGCAAAAATATTAGAAATTTCTGTTTATACTTTAAGAATGTATGAACGCGAGGGTTTGGTAATACCGTTTCGAAAGAGCAGCAATCAAAGATTATATTCGGATAAAGATCTTGAAAGAATTAAGTGCGTAATAAACACAATTAATGATATTAAAATAAATATTGAAGGTATAAGAAGAATTCTTGCACTTTTACCTTGCTGGGCAATTATTAATTGTTCTAAAAATGATAGACTTAATTGCGAGTTTTTTAATAATTATGATAAACCTTGCTGGATGATAAATCATAAAAATAATATTTGCAAAGATAGAGTTTGTAGAGATTGCGATGTTTATAAAAGTTTTGGCAATTGTGCATCAGTGAAAGAAAAACTTAAAGAATTATTGCCTTAGTTTATATTCAAAATTTAGAGGTATAAATGAAATCAAAATTATTACTAATTATTTTCTTTACATCAATTTTAACTTTTGCTTCAGAACATGGAATTTATTTATTAACAAATAAATCAGTAAATGGTAGCATTTCTGAAATTCAAAAAAACATTGTAGATAACGCAGGTAAAAATGGATTTAAAGTTCTTAATTCAATTCCTATCCATACACCAGATTATGTCAATAAAGATACAAAAGAACATTGTGGGTATAAAGCTCATCTAATTATTTTATCTTCACCAGAATATTTAAATACTCTTACTTATTACGGATCAAAATATTTAATTGCCGGATTTTTACGTGTTGGAATTTATGAAACACCGGAAGGTACAAATGTTATAATTACAGATCCAGAAACAATTAACAGAATTGTTTTTAATGATTTATATGAAAATGACAAAATAAATTTATACAATGAAATAATTTCTAAAACAAAAATACTTAAAAGTAAGTTAGTGGGATTTTTGCATAATTCAGTTGCCGGTGAAAAAGTTCAAAAAAATATGGAACCAATTCGTGATAATGACGATTTAGCTGAATCATCAAAAGATATGTTTATGATGGTAGGACCTTTAACATTATTTAATGATGAAGACCAATTTCCAATAATACATAGCGAAGAAAATAATAATGCATTTGAAGGATTAAAAAATTTAAAATCCGAGTTTGTGGAAAACTTAAATTCATTTCAACCCACAGAAGAAGATAAAAAGTATAGATATTATCAAAATGCTGATGATTTAAAGTGGGAAATAGTTTCTGAAATTGAATCCCCCAAAAAAGATGCAATTCTATTAGGAATTACACGCCCGCAAACCGAAGCAGTTTCATTTAATATTTCCGGAAGCGCAAGAGAGAAAAAAGGCGATTTGTGTCCAGGAATTGATCATCTTACAGCATATCCAATTGAGGTTTTGCTGATTCAAGAAGGAAATAATCTAAATGTTTATACTCAAAAGGAAATGCATAGAATGGATATGTACTTTTGGGATGCCGGAATGTCCGCTTTTATGAATCACATGAGTATGCCCGGAATTTTAGACGAATCGATAAAAAGAGCGTTACTTGGTAAAAAATTTATTGAGGAATAAAAACTAAATATGTTATTTTTAAACACACATACCAATCAATATGGAGGGAACATGAAAAAAATCTTTAAACTGACTTTGAGTTTTATTTTAGCATTTGCAGTTACATCAAATGTTTTTGCAAATGGATTGAGTTTGAATAGTTTGGGATCTAGAGCTTTAGGAATGGGCGGTGCATTTGTTGCTTTATCAAATGATGCTACTGCAATTTATTGGAACCCAGCCGGTTTAGCTGATCAAAAATCTTCAGTATTAGCATATTTTACCGGAGTTATGCCAATTGGTTCTTACAAAATGGATGCTGCAGGTATTGATGCATCAACAGCTTCTAATATTTATCCAACCGGTGGATTATTAGCAAATTATAGAATGGATAAATTAGCATTAGCTCTTGGTGTTTATGTTCCAGCCGGACTGGGCGCTGAATGGGATTTAACAGATTTTGGTGTTCCTGCTGCTGCAAATGTAGAATTATTATCCCAAATTGGAGTAATCAGTATTTCTCCGGCTGTAGCTTATCAAGTAAATGATCAATTTTCAGTTGGATTGGCTTTAAATATTTCCTATGCAATGTTTGATATGAAACAACAAGTAAGCGGCGCTGCTTTAGGTTTGGGCTTATATCAATTTGAAGAAGAATCAACCGGAATGGGTTTTGGTGCAACAATTGGATTGAAATATAAATTTAGTGATCAGTTAGCCGCTGGTGCAACAGTTAGATTGGCTTCAAAAGTTTCTATGAGCGGTACTGCAAAAAATCCATTGTTCCCAGGTTTACCTTCAATTCCAGCAATGGGAATTGCACCTGGGCCTGGTGAAAGTGATTTTGATAGAGATGTTACCTGGCCATTATGGATAGGCGGTGGTTTAGCATATAAACCAACAAAATGCTTGACTTTAACTTTAGATGCTCAATACAGCCAATGGTCAGAGCTTGATAAATTAGTTGCTGTTTATGATAATGCATATTGGAAAGCAGCTATGGCAGCTCAAGGTAGTGATGAATTTAAATTAGATTGGGAAGATGCAGTTCAAATTCGTTTAGGCGGTGAATATATGGTTTCTCCAGCTACTGCAATTAGATTAGGTTATTATTATGATCCAGCTCCGGCTCCGGATGAAACTTTAAATGTTTTATTCCCAAGCTCAACAAATCATGTTTTTACCGGTGGAGTAGGTTACAGCTTTGGAAATTATACACTTGAAGCAGCTGCAGAATATTTATATGGCGCTGATAGAGATGTTGAAGCAACCGAACATAATATGCCCGGCATTCATCATTTAGATGTATTTGCTTTCAGTGTTGGTTTTAGCATGGGGTTATAATTTTTTAGCTAAGCTACAAATTTTAAAGATGCGATCTTTTAAAAAGATCGCATCTTTTTTTACTTCACACTTTTATTCTTTTTAATGACATTTTTGCTTTTTCATGAGAACCATTATAATCTCTTAACCTTAACAATTCCTTATTTATTTTAACTGCATTATTTTTATCACCTTTCTGCTCATTTATTTTGGCTAAATAAACCAATGCGCTTATTAAAAAGCCCGATTCTTCTTCCGCATTTTTATCAAGAATTCTTGAAACTTCCTCACAAGTTAAAAAGTTTTTCTTAGCTAAATCAATCTGATTTTTTCTCATTTGTTCAACAGCAACATAATAACTTGCTTCTCTTAAAACACTTTTATTGTATCCAAGTAATTTATTTTCATTCTTATCCATCATACTTTTAAAAATTTTACTGGCTTGGGTGTAATCATTTTTCTTAATATAAATTCTTCCGACATATTTTTCAAAAATTGGATTATTTGGAAACATTTTTGACAATTCTTCCGCGTAAATTAAAGCTTTATCAAAATCCTCTTCAAATTGGTAAAACGATGTAAGTAAAAAAAACTTTGACTCAATTGCAGCATATTTTGCCTTTTTAGCAGCAGTTGTTAATTGTTCAATTCCTTTTTTCTTATCACCTTTTGGAATAAAAATCATTGCCGGTTTTATAAATGGATATTTTTCCGGAATTGCTTCCGCATAATAATTATAAATTCCAAAACCAAGTTTTACATCTTCATTTTTAGGATCGATTTCGTAAGCTTCATAAACCAAGGGGAGCGCATCTTTTCCATCCAAAGCGGCATCAAACCATTTTTGTCGAATTGAATATAATCTTCCTCTAAAACCAAGTGAGCCGCCTTTAAAGAATATTGCGTCCACATTTTCATCATTTTCATCAAGCAAATCATCACAGAAATCTATAACATTTTCTAATTTTTCTTCAAAAATTTCATCATATTCTTCATTATCTTGGTCAATCATAATTTTCCACCAAACAATCATTGCATCAAAAAATTTTCCGGCGGGATGTTTAGGAAATTCTTTCTGAACTTTTGAAAATGTTTTTTCCGCATCATCAAATTTTATATTATAAATTTGGTTAATGCCCAAGTTTAGCAAGGAATCAAACTTTTCAGTTTGCGCATTAATAAAATTTGAAATAAAAAAAATAATTACAAGTTTAAGTAAATTTTTTGTGTTCATGTAAAATTTGTATTTTGTTTTAAGATTTCT
Source organism: Melioribacteraceae bacterium (assembly GCA_041741395.1). Taxonomy (GTDB): domain Bacteria; phylum Bacteroidota; class Ignavibacteria; order Ignavibacteriales; family Melioribacteraceae. The sequence continues at coordinate 1,015 of JBGSKB010000444.1, read as the reverse complement.
ATTTTTAACTAAACATTAATTAAATTGTTCCCATTCAAAATAGTAAATATTATGAACATTCAGATATTCGGCACAAAAAAATGTAACAATACAAAAAAAGCTGAACGTTTTTTTAAGGAGCGAAATATTCAAATTCACTTTAGAGATTTAGCAGAAAAAGGTGTTAGTCCGGGTGAACTTGAAAATATTCTGCAAAAGATTAGTGAAGAAGAATTAATTGATACGGATTCTAAGCAGTATGAAAAACGCGGCTTGAAGTTTATGGTTTTTAACATTAAGGATGAATTACTTTCTGATCCTCTTCTTTTTAAAACACCAATTGTTAGAAATGGAAAAGAAGTTACTGTTGGATATGAACCGGAAATTTGGAAAGAATGGATTAAGAAAAATTGCAAGATTGCAAAATTAAAAGATGATTTACTTCTGAATTTTTTCTAACTCTTAATCTTAATCCTAATCTTACTCTATTTCTTCTTTTATATTCTGAAGCAAAAAGGTTAAGAATAAGATTATAATTAAGAAACAAATTAAAACAAAATTTCTCTTTTGTTAAATTCTTCAACTAAATTTTCATATCCAATAAATTGAATTCCATCCCAACCTAAATTTTTTGCTGCGATTATGTAATCCAAAATATCATCAATAAAAATATGGCTTTCCACTGATTCACCCGTAAAATTTTCAACAGCTTTGTAAATTTTTTCTTCCGGTTTTACTGCTCCAACTTCATGAGAAAGAAATAATTTGTCAAAATATTTTAGAAAGTCATTATTTTCCCAACCAAATTTTTTATGAATTCCACTTGTATTGGAAAGTAAAACGAGTTTAAATTTTTCTTTTAGAATTGGTAGAAGTTTAATCACATTTTCATTCTTTGTAAAAATGTTAGAGTAAATTTCACAAAATTGTTGAGTTGTAACTTTATTATCTAACCAATCAAGATTTATGGAAATAAATTCTTCATCAGTAATTTTTCCAGCTTCATAATCTCTGTGAATTAAATAATTCTCCAAAT
>JBGSKB010000443.1:0-7648 GCA_041741395.1 Melioribacteraceae bacterium | reverse complement strand
CAACTTGAACTTTTTCCAAACTGAATGTATACCTTAATATGTTTAAAATTACTAATTTGTATGAGCAATATAAAAAAAAACATCTTAATATAATATTTAATCTCTTTTGTAAAAATGAATATTAAATCACAAAAATTTGCTTTAGAAAATCCAGATCAACAACAAAAACCGGAATTTTATGATGAAACTTTAATTGATTCCGCATATAGAGTTTTTTTGTTTAATGACGACATTCACACATTTGATGAAGTAATATTTCAACTAATCAAAGCAATAAATTGCTCAATTGCAAAAGCAAGAACTCTTGCATTTGAAGTTCACGTAAAAGGTAAAGCAATGGTTTTTTCCGGTGAAATGGTAAATTGTCTAAAAGTTTCATCAATTCTTGAAGAAATTGGTCTTCATACTCAAATTGTTGGATAAAACAATTTATACATAAATATCGTATTTGCAATATCGTTTTGTTAAATTTATGCTTACAATAAAACAAAAAAGGATTTTTAGATTATGCAAATTGGTTTAGTTGGATTACAATACTCGGGCAAGACAACGCTATTTAATATACTTTCTGGCACTGAAAATAACCCAAATATAGTTTCTGATAAAGCAACAATTGAAGTTGTAAAAGTTCCGGATGAAAGACTGGATTTGCTAACTGAAATTTTCAAACCCAAGAAAACTGTAAATGCCACAATTGAAGTTTATGATATTCCCGGGTTACGAACTGCGGACGATGGAAAATTAAGAATTACAACTTCATTTTTAAATGAAGTAAAAAATAATGATGCTCTTTTTTATGTTATAAGAAAATTTAAAGAAGATTCCGTTCCTCATCCAATGAATAAAATTAACGTTTGCGAAGATATCGCTTTTTTGGAAAATGAATTTTTATTTCACGATATGGCTTTTTTGGAAAATAGAATTGAAAAAATTAAAAGAGAAATTCTAAAAATAAAGGATGACAGACTTAAAAGAGAAATTCCGGTTATTGAAAAATGTATTCATCATGTTGAAAAAGAAAAACCTTTAAGAAGTTTAGGATTGGATGATTCCGAGAGAAAATTACTTTCCGGATATCAATTGATGACTTTAAAACCTTTAGTAATAGCAATTAATTTTGATGATGAATCGATGAATATTGTTGATTCCGAAATTCAAAAAGTTGCAGAATTAATAAATGATACAAATGTGAAAATAATTCCATTTTATGCAAAACTTGAATTGGAGCTTTCAAAATTAGAAGATGAAGATAGAGAAATGTTTATGGCAGATTACGGAATAAAAGAATCTGCACTAAGTAAAATTCTTAAAGTCTCATATGAAGCTTTAGGGTTACAAAGTTTCTTTACAGTTGGTGAAGACGAAAATAGAGCTTGGACAATTAAGAAAAATTTTACAGCCCAAGATGCTGCCGGAGTTATTCACTCAGATTTTTACAATAAATTCATCCGCGCAGAAGTTGTAGGATATGATAATTTTATGAATCATAAAACATTTGCAAAATGTAAGGAAGCTGGAGTTTGGAAACTTGAAGGAAAAGAATATATCGTGCAAGACGGCGATATTTTAAATATTAGACATAGTTAAAATTTTATAAAAAAGAGGTGAATACAATGTCACAAAAAGCAATTAAAGGATTGAAACCAGTACTATTATGGCAGCATTTTTACGAATTAAGTCAAATTCCCAGACCATCAAAAAGGGAATATAAAGCAGTAGAGTTTGTAAAACAATTTGCAAAAAGAAATAATTTTCAATTTAAGGAAGATAAAGTTGGGAATGTTGTAATTTCAGTTCCTGCAACAAAAGGGAAAGAAAAGTCACCGACAATAGTTTTGCAAGGACATGTTGACATGGTTTGCGAAATGAATAAAGGAACCAAACATGATTTTGATAAAGATCCGATTAAGTTAATAAATATTGGTGAATGGATAAAAGCAGACGGAACAACTCTTGGCGCTGATAATGGAATTGGTGTTGCTGCAGCAATGGCAATTGCTTTAGATAATTCTTCAGTTCATGGCCCGTTAGAATTACTTTTCACAATTGATGAAGAAACCGGAATGACCGGTGTAAATGAATTGCAGCCAAAATTTATTTCGGGAAAAACTTTATTAAATATGGATTCTGAGGAAGACGGTGCTTTTTATGTAGGGTGTTCCGGTGGACAAGATACTGCTGGTTCATTTAAAATAAATTATAAAAAACCAAAAAAAGACTTTGTTGCTTATGAACTTTTAATTACCGGATTAAAAGGCGGACACTCCGGTTTAGATATTATTTTGCAAAGAGCAAATTCTATTAAATTACTTGTACACTTTTTATCTCAATTGAAAATCAAATTTCAAATTGCGCAAGTTAGCGGTGGTTCATTAAGAAATGCAATTCCGCGCGAAGCCGAAGTTGTAATTTTTATTGACCCTAAAGATTTTTCTAATCTCAAAAAAAGTGCTAAAGATTTTGTTAGTAAATCTCTATTAGAATTTAAAACTGTTGATTCCGGATTAAATATAATTATAAAAAAATCTAAAAATAAATTTTCAAAAGTTTTTAAAAATGAATTAACGGAAAAGCTTATAAATGTTATACTAGCATTGCCACATGGAGTAATGGCAATGAGTCCGGATATTCCCAATTTAGTTGAAACATCAACAAATCTAGCAACTTTAAAAATGGATAAAAAAATTGTAACAATTGGAACAAGTCAAAGAAGTTCAATTGAAAGTGCAAAAAATAAAATTGCAAATACTGTAAAATCGGTTTTCAATCTTTCTGGAGCAAAACTTACAGAAGGGGATGGATATCCTGGCTGGAAACCAAATATGGATTCTAATTTATTAAAAGTTTCTAAAAAAGTTTTTGTTGAAATGTTTAATAAAGAACCGGAAATTAAGGCAATTCACGCGGGATTAGAAACCGGATTATTAGGTGCAAAATTTCCGGGACTTGATATGATTTCATTCGGTCCAACAATTCAAGGTGCTCATTCACCGGATGAAAAAGTAAATATTAAGGATGTAGAAAAATTTTACAATTTGCTTAAAGGAATTCTCAAAGAATTAAGTTAAATTCTTGTGTTAAGTTAAGCACAAAATTCTAGTTGAATTAAAATTAAATTTAATCAGATATTAGAATCAAAATATATTAAGAGGGTAAAATGAAAAGTAAAGTTAAAGTATTTGATGTTCCCAAAATTTTAAGTGTTCAAGAAATGATTTTGAGATCGTCTGAAGTTTACAAAGATAAACTTGCCCTGGAAGATTTACAAAATTATCCAATTTCAAAAGTTACTTTTGCTGAACTTAAAGAAAATATTCTAAAATTTGGTAAAGCAATTAAAGCTTTAGGATTGAGTGAAAGAAATCACATTGCGCTAATTGGTGAAAACAGAGTTCAATGGTCAATTTCATATTTAACATTAATGTGTTTCAATTATGTTGTTGTTCCAATTGATAAAAATTTAACCCAAAATGAAATTTTAAATATTATTCATGAATCAGATTCTGAAGCAATTATTTTTTCTGACACTTTTTCAAGTATAATTTCAGAAAATAAAAATGTGCTAAAAAAATTAAGAATCTTCATTAATATGGATCAAGCTGATCCTAACGGAAAATATTTAAGTATGAAAAATCTTATTGATAGTCAGATTATTGGTGATACAACAATTCTTCCAAATATTAATCCGGAAGATTTAGCTGAAATTATTTTTACATCCGGATCGTTAGGAAGAGCAAAAGGTGTAATGCTTTCACAAAAAAATCTTGCAGCAAATTTAGTTGATATGTTAAGCATGTTAATGATGTATCCCGAAGACAGATTTCTATCGGTTTTGCCAATTCATCATACTTATGAATGCACTTGCGGAATGCTTTGCCCGCTTTATGCTGGTTCTTCAATTCATTATGCGCGATCTTTAAAAACTGTAGCTGAAGATATGCAGAAAGTAAAAGCGACAATTGTCCTTGGCGTTCCGTTGCTTTTTGATAAAATGTTCAAAAAAGTTATGAAGGTAATAAATGAAGATAAGAAAAAATCATTCCTAGTTCCCAAATTGATTAAATTGACCAATTTTACACAAAAGATTGGGGTTAAAGATTTAAAGAAAAAAATCTTTAAAGAACTTCAAGATAAATTTGGCGGCGCAATTAGAATTTTTATTGTTGGCGGTGCTGCTGCTGATCCGATTGTTGCGGAAGGATTGCAAGGATTCGGATTTGGATTTTTACAAGGTTACGGATTGACAGAAACTTCACCAATCTTAGCATTAAATCAATTAAATAATTTTAAGAACGATGCTGCCGGCGTTCCTCTTCCGAATGTTGAATTAAAAATTGTGAATAAAGATGTTGATGGAATTGGAGAAATTTATGCAAAAGGGAATAGTGTAATGCTCGGTTATTATAAAGATCCGGAAAAAACAAAAGATGCATTTTCTGATGGCTGGTTTAAAACCGGTGATTTAGGTTATTTTGACTCAGATGGATTTTTACACATTAGCGGAAGAAAGAAAAATGTAATAATTTCAAAAAGCGGTAAAAATGTTTTTCCAGAAGAAATTGAGGACCAGTTGAATCACAGTCCGTATATTTTAGAATGTTTGGTCTACGGTGAAAAAAGTGAAAAACAAGATGAAATAATTGCTGTACAAATTGTTGTTGATGCTGAGGCTTTTATTCTTTATTCACAAGAAAATAATGTACATATAACTGATAAAATAATTAATGAAACTATTGAACAAGAAGTTGCAAAAGTAAATAAAAATCTTGCATCTCATAAAAAAATAGTAAAATTTTACATCCGCGAAAATGAGTTTGTAAAAACCACCACACAAAAAATCAAACGATATTTAGTTGAATAATTTTAGGATAAAAAAAATGGCTCTAAATAAATTTACTTAGAGCCATTGACCAACAAATCAAAAGGAAGTCTTTTTAAGACAATTCAAATAAATATAAAATATGATACAGACATTGTGATATAAAACAATTTGCCTTCTTATAGCTAATATTATTTTCAATTCAGCCGATAATTACACGTAAAAAAAACGGCAAATAGATGAATGCTTATTTTGAACCTTCGATTTCAGCTTATTTTTTAATAAATGAAGTTACCAAACGACTTTCAATAAATGAAAATCCGGAAATTAGTGTTAAAAATGGAAATGTTGGTAAAATAATTGCAGAATGTGTAAAAATAATTGAATCAAATTATGATGAAAAAAGAACAAGAGAATTGTTAAAGTATTATGTAGTTCACAGTTTTTTTGAAGATTATGATTTAGAAAGTGATGAAGAATTTTCAAATCAAATTATAAATTAATTTTTCTTAAATCATAAATTCAATTAGTGAATTTATTTTTTATAAAAATTCTTATATTAAAAATAAAAATTAGCAGTAAACCAATATAAGAAGCACCATCTCTAATCATTCCTAGATTTTCTTTATATTCAATAACATTTATCAAATCATTATTTATAAATTTCCCTTTTAATGAAATTTTACTGCTTACTAAATTATCAACATTTTCTAATTCAATTAAATCATTGTTGAAAGAAGCAATCCAATAACTTTTAGTTTCTTCGTTAAAAACAATTTTTTTTCTATCAAATTCTACATATTTACCGAGTCTTGAATTCTGATTTTTTAATGTTTTTATAAAATGATTATCAGAGTTATAAACTTGATTTTGAAATAGTAGCGGAAGTAGTAGATAAATTAACATCATTATGGAAAAATAAATTAAACGACTTTTTGACATAAAAAAATCAAAATTATCGTATTTAATATTCTTCCAATTAAATATAAAAAATACTAATCCAGCTAATCCCAATAAATGGATTATAGTATTTTCTGGCCAAATAATTCCAAAATTAATTAGTTCCCAATTAAAAGGAGCAAATAAATGAACGCCATTTGCCCATTTTATTTCAAAGGAATCTGCCAATAAATGTAAAATTGATCCTAATGAAAGTATTGAAAAAGTTCTAATTAGATTCTTGGATAATAATGAAAAAGTAAAACTTAAAATCAGACTTGAGAATAATGTAGCTTGAATAATTAAGTAAGCTTGAAGATCATAACCGTTTAAATGTGGAACAAACAACTCGAAGAATTTTTTAGAAATCCATGGAATGTCTGGAATGATGCAACCCAAATAAATCCAAAAAAGGTTATACTTTTTTGATATAGATTTTGATAGAAATCCATTTATTCCAATATGGACGAGAGTATTTGGCATTTAGAAATTCAATTTTTCAGATTATTAAAATAAATAATTGTGATTAAGATAAATTATTTTTTATAATCTTTAAAATCTAAATGCCATGAAAATTTAAAAGATAAAAATTAATTTCCTTTCTCGGAGTATATTAATTCCTCATCTAAATCAATATAATCAGTTACTTCATCAGCTGATAATTTAAAAATTTGAATGTGAGAATCACCTTCGACAAACCATTCGTCAACAATTTTTTTTGCTTCTTCAAAAGTATCTGCAAATTGATCATGATGATCTGCTCTGGCATGATAACAAATATGAGTCATTTTTTTACCCTCTTTGTGATTTAAAAATCAAATTATTTGTGAAATCAAAATTTAGAAAAATTAAAAAATGAATAAAATATTTTATATCAAATTTATTTGTAAAAATATTATCCAAACTTTTAATAGTTTTGGTAGGAAAGTGAAAATTTGTTACGAGTGAATTTATTGCTTTCATCGTAAAATTTGTTTTAAGTTTAATTTCTGTTACAAGTTAGAAAAATTAAATTTTATGGTCAATACTTAATTTTTATTTTGTAGGAAATTTAGTTTGGCTGATTTGGAAGGATTTAAAACAAAAAAAGTGCAATTACAATCAATAATTACACTTTAAAGAGGCGGCGATCGGATTCGAACCGATGAATAAAGGTTTTGCAGACCTTCGCCTTAGCCACTTGGCCACGCCGCCAAAATTATTTTTCAATACTTCTTAAGAATTCTTTACCTTTGCCGGTTTTAAAGAATTTTTCTCTTTTTGCTGCTTCAGATCGATCTTCAAATTCTTCAAAATAAACTACTTCAAAAGGAATTCTATTTTTTGTTGCTTCAACTTTCCCGGAATTATGTTCGGTCAATCTTTTTTGTAAATTATTCGTTAGTCCAACATACCTTTTTGAATCTTTCAGACTTTTTAGAATATAAACAAAATTCATTTCGCTTAACCACTCTTGCCCGACTAAGTCGGGTGAAGCCATGCTGCCAATTTGAAGTTTTGATAAAAATTAACAAAAAAAAGAACAAGTACAAAAAAGAAAATCCACCTAAGTGGATTGGAGCGGGAGACGAGACTCGAACTCGCGACATCAACCTTGGCAAGGTTGCGCTCTACCAACTGAGCTACTCCCGCAATAAATTATCAAAAAACTCAGAGCAAAATATAATATTGTTTAATTTCTTAATCAATAGAAAAAATCATTTTCTTGAACCGTGAATAAATCCGCGATATGGTCTGGAATGTTGAACTGTCATAAAACTTTTTTTATCAATACTATCAATTATTTTTTTTGCTTTACTCAAATCTCGTCTTCTGATTAAAATTACAATTAGAGACATTCCGCCGCTTCCGCCTTCTGCCGGTAAAATTGTAACGCCAAATTTAGCTTTT
>JBGSKB010000442.1:0-2805 GCA_041741395.1 Melioribacteraceae bacterium | reverse complement strand
ATAATTAGAAATTGTTGAACTATTTATTTCTAAATATCCACCATTATTTACTTCTATTCCAAACCAACTTTCAGATTTAATAGTTTCAACATTTCCGTTAAGTATTACCTTACCACCATTATTAATTTGCATTTTTCCTGAAACAGGCATTAATACTTTACAGTTTAAATCAATTTCTCCACCCTGATTAATTACAATATCTTGATAAAATCTTATATCAAAATCCCAAATCTCCTTTTTTGAAATAACAAAAGGAATTGAAGAATAACACTCCATAACATATTTGCGAACAGAAGACAACGCCAGTGACCGATGAACTATCCCAATCTGCATTGGAGATAAATAAGTATATTCTTCAGGGCCATAACACATAAGATTATTTGTAATTCCATCACCATTAACTGAAAAAGGATCAATAGACCACCCTTTATTTTTAAGAGGACAAGTACCAGGGGGCGTAGTGCCATAAACATCTGATAAATAATCAGAACTATTACAATAACTTGTGGAGAAGGGATGATCCAAATATAAATTATGACCAATTTCATGCGCCAAATTAGCTCCAGAAAGTGTGCGAAAGATTACCACACATTGATCATAATTCAAGCTATTATAACTGGGAAAAAATGCATAACCCGTACCGCCACCAGTTAATTTGCAAGTAGCTGTAGCTCCAGAACCTCCACCACCAGATATCGTAATTTTTACTGAATTTACACCCCCATAATAACTTCCTCCAATATAATTACCTTTTGTATCTTTATTCAAGGTAATAGATACTAATTCTCCATTTAAAATTTGAGCTGTGGCCAGTGCTCCTGATGGGCTAAAAATAACCGTAGGAGGAGCTGTATAGCCAGAACCTCCATTGGTAACCGTAATACTTGGATTTACTTTACCTGAATAATACCCATCGCTAAATAAAATATTTAATTGATTCATTCGATTTGGATCAACCCTTTTTACTTCGGTTATTAATTGACCGGAATTTATATTTTCATATAGAGCATCATTATTATAAAAGTAAATTCTTTCATTACCTGATGGCCCAAAATCAAACCTTATTCTTGAATCATTATTTGGTAAATTGACCACCCAATTAAAAGGATCTGATGTCGGAACAATTGAACTATATATCTGATTGAGCCTATTTAATAAATTTATGAAATTTTGTTTTACTTGCGGAGTATTTGGAAAATAACCAGTACCATCAGATTTCAGGAATATATTAAAATTTATTTGAATTACTTTAACCGGAGAGTTTTGCAGAGGTAAAGTACCTCCCTTAGGTATCCATGTATTCAAATTTTTATAGAAATTATAATCACCAGAAGTACTTGTATTGCAAGTTCCATTTTTTAAATCAGTTGCATAAAATGCAGTATCCCAAACAGTACCATTTGATAGCTGTGCATATGTATCAGCACATAACAAGCTAAATATTATATAAATGATTATTTTCATAACTTTATGATTTTACCTGTATTATATACTCTATTATTAGTTTTTAGTATAAAAAAATTAATGTGCGTATTCCTCTCATTTAATGAAAATTCAAATTCATTACTATTGCTTGAAATAGAGTGCGTAATTTGTGCCTTTGAATTAAATAATAGCAGATTAAAATTATCGCATTTTGTGTTTTGAAATTTTATTGTAACAATTCCCTTTGTGGGATTAGGAAATATATTGAGTTCATTATTTAAAATACTCTTTGACTCAATTCCTGTTTCCACAACAAAACACGAGTCATTATATAGTTTATTGCCATATACTTTTATTCCATCTTTCTCATGACAAAGCAAATAGAAATTTAAAGAATTAGCAACCCATTCACTATTGTAAAATAACCCAGCATTCGAACCAGTTCCTTCTATAAACTCAAATGTTTCGTCAGGTGCACAAATGTGAATATAACTTTCTTTAAATCGGATATGTTTAATACCTTCTACAAAAAAAACAGAATCTACATAAATAAAACTTGAATCTAATGTAGAGCTATAGATTTTAAAACTATCGGTTTTATTTAATGATAAATCCATTACTAATATTTCCTTATTAATGGTTTTATTGTAAAACCAAACTTTTCCTGTTATGGTATCTTCTCGTAAAAAACCAGTTGATTCATCAAATAGTGAAAATCGGTCAATTATTTTATAATTATGCCCATTAAATACTGAATCACCAATAACAGAAACAGGAGTTGTGGTAATTGCATCGCATGCACCAAATAGGATTAGATTCCATTTTGTCGTGGATTCTCCGAATGTCGATTTATACTGTCCAAAGGATATTTGATATAGTAATACTAAAATCAAAATAAGTTTACATCTTTTCATATTTAAATTCATTTAGTTAATATTCAATAAGCCAAATTAGCAAAAATACATGTGATATTCATGAGGTATTATTGCAGGTAAGAAAAAATGGTTTATCTCTTGCTTTAGTAAGCAATAATTTTTCAGTTTTTATTAAATTAATTATTTTATCAATACAGATGAACCTTAGTAAAAGCAGGTGGGCAGCAAGAAAAGCAAGTGTGTAGCAGTGCTGGGACGGTTGTAGGGATGGGCTGCTACACTCTTGCTTTTGTGTGCGGGCTTGTTTGATGCTTTTTTCTTTCATGTTTTGTCTGTTATTATTGCGCTGTTGCCTCTTTTAGGCTGTCTAGTCCTAAAATATGTCTACAAGTTAAACAATCAATTGGCTCATACAAAAAGTAAGTTGGTAAATCTAATAAATGTAATATTTTTAATGAGTTTTAAAAGGCATTAACCGAAAGAATGATTTTGGATAAAGACCGAC
>JBGSKB010000441.1:0-1745 GCA_041741395.1 Melioribacteraceae bacterium | reverse complement strand
TTATTTCATCAACGGATGTTACAACAAAATTACTATTCTCTTTTCCCGGAGTTCCATTTCCCGTTGAACTTCCCCAGTTTGCAAAATATCCATTATCTAAATTCGGATTTTTTAACTCAAGTGTGCTTCCGGTTCCATCCGGATTTGTAACCCAAGGATTTTCATCATCATATCTAGCACTATCAATAATTTCCATTTCTTTGTTGAAAAGTCTAATAAGTTCTCCGCCATTACTTAAATTAAAATTAAAGTTTCCAATAAAATTATTTACATCAGAATGGAAAGTAAGTAAATCATTTGTATCGGAAGAAATAATTAAATACTCTTCGGGCAGCATAATTGTGTTTTGCGGAATTATAAATTGATTTGTATCAATTTCATCACTAAAAATCCATCCGCTAATATCAATTTCTTCATTTGAATTATTATAAATTTAAATCCAATCTTCTGTATCAAAATTAGCATTTGAATTATAATTTATTTCATTAATTACAATTTCTTTGAAATTAGATTTCCTTTGAAAATTTGCTTTTAGATCAACCAATTCGTTAACTACAATTTCCAAACTATCTTCAGTGGAATTTGATGAACCGCTCCAGCCAATAAATTCATAACCCGGATTTGCTTTAGCTTTTACATAAATTTTTGAACCAATAAAATAACTTCCGTACCAATTATTTTTTTCAATAGTTAAAGAATTAAGCTGAATTTTTCCGCCATTTAAATCATTATTATTTATTACAACAATTTGCAAACCACTAAAACCAAAATAATTTTCAAAATGTTGTCTTACATACGAAATTCTTACATCCGCAAAATTTTTGATTATGGAAATATTATATTCCCAATTTGATAAATCGAATGCGTTCCATTTTTCAATATGATCAGGAATTTCATTTGCAATTTTACTGGAAAGCGAAGTTAAAATTGTATTAATATTTTCTGGGGTTAAAATTGTATTGCTCAAATCTGAAAATCTATTAATAAATTGAGTTTTGAAAGATTCATTTTCCAAAAGTTTGCGCAAATTCAAAGTTCCCCAAGAAGGATTTGGCCATTCCGGACCGTTTGGATCAGTTGCATATTTTAAAGTATTGTGTCTATAACTTTCCATATATCCAAAACCAAAATCAGTATCAAAAAGAATCCATCGCCATTTGGGTTTTTCAGTTCTTGATCGCCAAAATTTATTATTATTTCCGGGCCAATCTGTATTTGCAATATAAATCTGGAATAAGTTATAATCGATAAAACTTGGAATATCAATTTGATTTTTTATTATTTCATAATTTGCATTATCAGAAAGATTTTTTGCGTATAAGAATTCTGTCATCGCAATATAATCTTCATTATTTCCATCAATAATAAAACCTTCTAATTCTAATAAATCTATAGAACTTTTATTAACATTAAAATGTGATGATAAATAATTTAAATTAACTTTTTCTCTAATATTATGAATTCCCCAATATTCACCATTCAAATACATAACCGCAGGTTGGTAAGCCAAATTATCAATATCCAAATCATTAGCAATTGTCTGCATAAATCCGTCTCTTAATAATGTTGAGTTCCAATCATTCCCAGAATTACGCAGAACAATTGATTCAAAATTATCCAATGAAAGATTTGGGAAAAATTTATAATTAAATCCCTCGCTACCTTTAGCAAACACAGCTAAAGATTTTTGGGGATAAGCTCTGCTCCATGCACCATAAATTTTAATATCAGCATTCCATTGCGCT
>JBGSKB010000440.1:0-3666 GCA_041741395.1 Melioribacteraceae bacterium | reverse complement strand
CAAGCAAGTGCAATAACATTTCTATCAACTCCTGGACAAGCTTTTGTAGATGGAATGAGATTTGTACAATTTTATTTTGGACTTCCAATTGCAATGATTATTCTTTCAGTTACTGCAGTTCCAATTTTTCATAAATTAAATGTTTACACAGCTTATGAATATTTAGAACAGCGTTTCGATCTTAAAAACAGAGTACTTGCCAGTATTTTATTTTTTATTCAACGCGGCTTGGCAGCAGGATTTACAATACTTGCCCCTGCTTTAATTCTTTCGGTCCTGCTTGGTTGGGATCTTCAGCTAACAATTTTTGCAATTGGAGGGCTTGTAATTCTTTACACAACTTCAGGCGGAACCGACGCTGTAAATAAAACTCACCTGCTCCAAATGATAATTATAACATTTGGAATGTTCTCAGCTTTTTTTATGATTTTTTATTATTTGCCAGAAGATATTTCCTTATTAGATGCAGCTCACATTGCAGGTAAAATGGGGAAACTTAATGCAATCACTTTTGATTTTGATTGGAGTGATAGATATAATTTTTGGAGTGGTTTAATTGGAGGAACATTTTTAGCGCTTTCATATTTTGGTACCGATCAATCACAAGTTCAGCGTTATCTTTCCGGTAAGTCCGTAGCACAAAGCAGAATGGGTTTGTTAGCAAATGGAATTGTTAAAATTCCAATGCAGTTTAGTATTTTATTTCTTGGTGCAATGATTTTTGTCTTTTATCAATTTATAACTCCGCCATTATTTTTTAATCCTACCGAACTGGTAAAAATTAATAACAGTTCTTACTCGGAAAAGTTTATTAAATTAGAAAATGAATTTGAAGAGGTTCATAAGCTTAAGCAAATTCAAATTAGAGAAATGCTTTCTGCCCAGTATTCAAATGATAAAGAAGATACTAAATTAAAAACTGAAGCAATTAGAAATTCAACAACTAAAGAAAAAGTATTGCAATCTGAAGTAAAAGAAATTATTAAAAAGGTTGATCCAGCCGCAGATACAAATGACATTAACTATGTATTTTTAAGTTTTGTAATTAATTTTTTACCAGCTGGATTAATTGGATTAATTTTAGCTTCTATACTTTCTGCATCAATGTCATCAACTTCAGCTGAACTAAATGCTCTCGCTTCAACTTCTGTCATTGATATTTATAAAAGAATGATAAAATCCGACGGTTCTGATAAACATTATTTAATTGTTTCGAAATTGGCAACAGTTTTTTGGGGATTATATGCGATTTGCTTTGCACTATTTGCAAATAAGCTAGGCTCATTAATAGAAGCAGTAAATATTCTGGGATCATTATTTTATGGAACAATTTTAGGGATTTTTCTTATCGCATTTTATTTTAAAAGAATAAATGGAACTGCCGTATTTTATGCAGCACTATTGGCAGAACTGATAGTTATGGTGTGTTATTTTTTTACATCAATCCCGTATTTATGGTTTAATGTAATTGGATGCTTAGTACTAATAATTTTAGCACATGTTTTAAACGGATTTATTTCTGAGAAAACTTAAATGGAATTATTAAATTTTATCCGTAGCTATTAGATTGGTTTAATTGTAAAAATAAATTGTAGTAATCTTTCACTATTTCAGCATCAATTGAAGTCTTTCAATCTCATCACGTAAATTTGCAGCTCTTTCAAATTCCAAATCTTTAGCGGCGTTTAACATTTCTTCTTCAAGTTGTTCAATTAAATCTTTTTTCTGATCATTTGTCATATATTTTAAAACCGGCTCTGCAACTTTAGCAAATGCAGTTTCTTTACCCGGATCTTTTTTTCTTAATTCTGCAATTGAAGTTGAACTCAGTATTTCTTCTCTACTTTTAAAAATAGTTTTTGGAGTAATATTATTCTGCTTATTATATTCAAGTTGAAGAATTCGTCTTCTATTTGTCTCTTTTATTGTTTTTGACATTGAATTTGTAATAACATCAGCATACATAATAACTCTACCATTAACATTCCTTGCAGTTCTCCCGGCAGTTTGCATTAACGATCGTTCACTGCGTAAAAATCCTTCTTTATCTGCATCAATAATTGCAACAAGGGAAACTTCCGGTAAATCCAAACCTTCTCTCAAAAGATTTACGCCCACTAAAACATCAAAATCACCAATTCTTAAATCGCGGATTATTTCAACTCTTTCCAAAGCGTCAATATCACTGTGGATATAACGAACTTTAATATTAATTTTATCTAAATAATCTGTTAAATCCTCAGCCATTTTTTTTGTTAATGTTGTAACTAACACCCGTTCACCAATAATTGAACGATTTCTAATTTCTCCTATTAAATCGTCAATTTGACCTTTTATTTGTCGTATTTCAATTTCTGGATCTAAAAGTCCGGTTGGACGAATTATTTGCTCAACAAAAGCTCCGCCGGTTTTTATTAATTCATAATCTCCGGGAGTTGCGCTAACATAAATAATTTGATTTGTTAAATTTTCAAATTCTTCAAATTTTAGAGGTCTGTTGTCAAGTGCAGAGGGAAGTCGAAAACCATGTTCAACTAAAGTTTCCTTTCGGGATTTATCACCCAAATACATTCCTCTAATTTGAGAAACAGAAACGTGAGATTCATCAATTATTAAGAGAAAATCTTTAGGAAAATAATCAAATAAACAAGATGGCCGTGAACCCGGCGGGCGTCCATCCATATGTCGTGAATAATTTTCCACCCCGGCGCAATAACCGATTTCACGCATCATTTCAATATCATATCTTGTTCTTTGTTCAATTCGTTGCGCTTCCAGATATTTTTCTTCAGCCCAGTAATATTTTAATCTTTCCTTTAATTCTTCATCAATAGTCTGAATTGCTTTATTTACTTGACTTTTTGTTGTTACAAAATATTTTGCCGGATAAACCGGAATCGATTCTATCTCTTTAATAAAATCTCCGGTAATTGCATCTATTAAAGAAATTTTTTCAATTTCTTCATCCCAAAATTCAATTCTAATTGCCTCTTCATACTGATAAGCGGGAATAATTTCTACAACATCACCTCTTGCTCTAAACGTTCCGCGCGTAAATTCAATATCATTTCTAACATAATAAATATCTATAAGTGAACGAAGAAGTTTTTTTCGCTCAATTATTTCACCTTTTTTAAGAAATAAAATTTGCTGTGCATATTGATCGGGTGCGCCAATTCCATAAATACAGCTTACGCTTGCAATAATTATTACATCATTTCTACCTTCAATTAATGAAGTTGTTGCTTTCAATCGTAATCTGTCAATTTCTTCATTTACAGAGAAATCCTTTTCTATATAAAGATCACGTTTTACAACATAAGCTTCCGGCTGATAATAATCATAATAACTAATGAAAAACTCAACGGAATTATTTGGGAAAAATGATTTAAACTCCGAATATAATTGAGCTGCTAAAGTTTTGTTATGAGAAATTATTAAAGTCGGCTTGTTAACATTTGCAATAACATTTGAGATTGTATAAGTTTTTCCGCTTCCGGTAACACCAAGCAAAACTTGATGTTTTTCTCCGGAAATTATTCCTTCTGTAAGCTGCTTAATTGCTTCCGGCTGATCTCCCGAGGGACTATATGATGATACTAATTCAAATTTATTCATATTTTATTTAAAATAAAAATGAATAAATTTGAATTAGTATCATCATAT